>JAISJX010000126.1 GCA_031261145.1 Tannerella sp. | reverse complement strand
TGCAGCAAAGGGATGGCTTCACGGGCATTACATGCTTCGCCGATAACCTCCACCTGCGGACAATATTTGCTCAGATAGCTCTTTAACGCCTCCCGTGCAGATGTTTCATCTTCCACCAGAACGCTCTGAATCCCACCTGTTTTTCTATTTTTACGCTCGTTCATTTTTGTCGGTATTCATCCATTTTACGTTATTTGAGGGGAATGGTTATCCGCACCCTGACGCCGCTCGCTTCGCCCTCCTTCTCTTCAATAACCAACTGAATATTTGAATGATACAGATTATTCAATAATTCAATCCGTTCGTAGGTATTGGTCAGCCCGCGCGATTTATGTTCTTTTTGCCGGTTGGTTTTCAACAGTTGGCTCTGTTGGATGCCGATACCGTTATCTTCAATCAACACTTGCAGATTTCCCGCCGCCCGGCCAATCTTCAACCATAAACGCCCCTGCGTCTCCCTGTACCGCAAACCATGCCAGATGGCATTCTCTAACTGTGGCTGTATAAGCATGTTCGGAATCCGGATAGCCTCCGCATCCAACGTTTCATCCACTTCCATATCGTATGTGAATTTATCGCTGAAACGCATGTATTCCAATTGCAGGTATTCTTTCAACTGGCTCAATTCCACCGATAACGGGATAAAATCCTTGTTGGAATTTTCCATCACATTCCGCATCAGCCGGGAATAGGAAGAAAGATATTTATTCGCTTCCAACTCTTTGTTTTGCGCAATAAACTGATTCACACTGTTCAGACTATTGAAGATGAAATGCGGATTCATCTCCCGCCGCAACGATTGGAGGGCGATTTTCTTGTTTTTCAGCCGGATGGAAAACAACGCCCGGACAATAAAAACCAACAGAATCAGTATCAGGACAATCACCGACAACAGGAAATAGTTAAATGTATTTTTCCGCTCGATCAACTCATCCTTCAAAGCCCGTTCGTTTTCGAGTTGGGCGATTCTTTCTTCGTTCGACCGGAAGATACGGGCATCCACTAACGAGCTGTCCGCGTGAATCAAAGGGTCTAACTCCGCAATAAAACCGGCATAGACCCGTATCGCTTCTTTCTCTTTTTTATGCGTCCGGTAGTATTCCGCCAGCAATTCCACGCACCTTTTGGCGTCCAGCGTCTGGCCGTGGGACAGGGCTAACTCGTATGCCTGCCAAAGCGTTTGAAGACCTTTGGCGTCATCGGACGCCTCAAAATAGGTGGAAGCCAGTTCCAGCAACTGTTCGACGGCCGCGCCGGGGTCATCCGCGCCCATCGCTTTGGCGACAATTTCTTCGTTGATTTCGATAGCCTTATCCATTTGTTGATTAGTGGCATAGACATTGGCCATTTCTTTCTTAATCTTAATCTCGTCCTGAGGTTCTTCCGCCACTTTCAACGCCTGGTTATAATTGGAAATAGCCGCTTCGGGCTGTTCCATTTCCATATTGGCCTGTGCTTTCTGCCTGTAAGCGTCCGCGATTTCCTTCTTGTTGTCCGTCGATTCCAGCAACTCAATTTTCCGGTCGATATATTGCGATTGAGCGGCTGAATTGGAACGGTTTAACAGGCGGTTAGCATCGTTATGGTTAAGCGCCTGCTGCGTCACGTCTTTCGACTTCTCACCGGCCGATTGATAACCCGATATCGCTTCATCAAACTTATCCTGCAATTCTTTCAGTTTGGCTATTTCCCGTTCGACCAGTACGACGTTTTCATTCTGTTTCAATTTCACGTAGATGGTTTTCGCTTTCAGGTAATTGTCTTCAGCCTTTTCATATTCGTTATTATCAGTCAATTCCTTTGCCAGTTTCATATATTGCTTCGCCAAAAGCTCGTCCGGATTACCCTCCTCCAGAGATTTGGATAATTCGATAGCCGCTTTATTTTTCCGGGTTTCATTCTGGCGGCTCTTTTTCGCCACAGACTGTGCAAACACCGTCTGGCTCAGCAAAAGTAATCCCATCCATATAATTATTCTGTACATAATTGTCAAAGCTTTCAATGAGGCTGTAAAGTAACAAAATATTTACCAATTATAATGCCTGTTTCACCAATTCAAAACGGATATTCACCCATTTTGCCCGGAAGGTCTCATTTTTACACCGTATTTTTGAGCCATTATTAATTAAAAAAATGTACGTCATGAAAAAAGTAAATGTATTCAGTTTGGCAATAGCCATCGCATTGTTGGTTTCCTGCGCAAATGGCAAAGCGGAACCGGCCGCCGCAAAGAATGATTCGAAAATACAGGTAGCCATCTTGTTGGACACCTCAAACAGTATGGACGGACTGATAGAGCAAGCCAAATCCCGCTTGTGGGACATCGTAAACACGCTTTCGACCTTGAAATACCGGGGCGAAACGCCGAAAGTGGAAATCGCCCTGTACGAATACGGAAATGACGGCTTGCCCGAAAAATCCGGTTATATCCGCCAGGTGACTCCCATGACCACCGATTTAGACCTTATTTCCGAAAAACTGTTCTCCCTGCGCACCAACGGCGGGCTGGAATATTGCGGCACAGTCATCCGCGAAGCCGTCAACCGCCTGGAATGGGGCAACGGCGCTGCGGATATGAAACTGATTTATATCGCCGGGAATGAGTCTTTTGACCAAGGAAACGTTTCTTACAAAGAGGCTATTCACTCCGCATTGGATAAAAACATCCATATCAACACGATTTATTGCGGCGACCGGAGAGCCGGTATCAGCGAACGTTGGAAGGAGGGCGCCGACATCGCCAGGGGGAGCTATTTGAACATTGATTCCGACGCAAAAATCCGTTACATCTCAACTCCTTACGACGACCGGATAAGCGAATGTAACGACCGCCTGAACGCAACCTACATGGCCTACGGAAGTCAGGGCAACGAAAAAAAACAGAACCAGATGGTCCAGGACGAAAATGCCCAATCCATCTCGAAGGAGAATTACACGGCACGCGCCGTAAGCAAGTCCAAATCAGCTTACAATAATAAATCATGGGATTTGGTTGATAGGTATGAACAGGAGAAATCCGTAGAGCAAATCCCCAAAAGCGACCTGCCGAAAGAGTTACAAAACAAATCGAATGCAGAGATTCAAGCCGCGATTGCAGCCAAACAAAAAGAACGCGACGCCATCCAAAAAGAAATGGCCGACCTGGCCAAAAAAAGGCAGGAATACATTGATAACGAAACAAAAAAGGGGAATACCGGAACTGCCGGTGATTTAGGGAATGCCATCAACGAATCGGTACGATCGCTTGCCAGAACAAAAGGATATACCGTGGAATGATTCAAGGATTGCAGGAGGCTGTCTCATAAGCACGCAGATAACGCAGATTATCGGTATAATAATCTGCGTTCATCTTTAATATCTGCGTAATCTGCGTGCTAAAATACGTATGAGACAGCCCCTCATTAACGAGGTATCTTTTAAATTTTGGAATCTGTACCTGTCTGCGTTTAAATCCATCTAATCTGCGAGAAAGAGAAATCTTTTCCCTATCCCTTTCAATCCACTCCTTCATTTTTCCTGATATGCTCATATATATCCATTTGCGCCCTCACCGGAGACTTGTCCTTACCAGGCCGTTTAAAGACATTCTGTAACTTCTCATCCAGAAAACACGCTTTCACATTATCACTTAACTGAATTTGCAGAATCTTTATAATCTCCTTTTTTATCGCCGCATCCCTCACCGGACAAGCCGTTTCGATACGCCGGGTCAGGTTCCGGTTCATCCAGTCCGACGACGTGAGATACAAATCCTCCGCCCCGTCATTATAAAAATACCACACCCGTGCATGTTCAAGAAACATATCCACAATACGTGTAATGTGAATATTCCGGCTGTACGGCTGATACGGCACTAAACAGCAAATCCCGCGCACAATCAGCTCAATCTCCACCCCGTTTTCCGAGGCCCTGTACAACTCATCGATCATCCGCTCATCATGCAGTCCGTTCATTTTCAGGATAATTTTCCCGCTCTTTCCTGCTTTCACATGGTCGATTTCCTGCTGGATCAAGCGAAGCAACTCCGGCACCATATTAAACCGCGCCACCAACAAATGATGAAATACAGGTTCCGTCCGCAGCCCTTCCAACACCGCAAACCCCTCATTGATATCAGCCACAATCCCCTTATCGCACGTAAGCAACGCCATATCCGAATAAATCTCTGCCGTTTTCTCATTAAAATTACCCGTGCCAAGGTATGCAAAATCCGCTTTATCAGAGCCTTTACGAAGTATCATCGCCACTTTTGCGTGAACCTTCAAACCCGGAATGCTGTATATAATCTTGATTCCCGCGCGTTTCATCCGTTCCGCCGTACTCATATTATTTTCCTCGTCAAACCGCGCCTTTAACTCGACAAAAACCGTCACTTTCTTTCCGTTTTGCGCCGCAGCGATCAATGAATCAATGACCGTCGAATCTTCCGCCACCCTGTACTGGGTGATTTTCACCGCCTCCACTTCCGTATCAAGCGCCGCCTCCTTCAAAAAACGAATCAGGTAATCAAACGACTGGTACGGAAACTGTAACAAGACATCCCGCGCTTCCACCGCCTTGAAAACCGACTTCATCCCATCCAGATACGGGATACGCATCGGAACCGGCGCATACCGTTCCTGTCCGCTCTCAAACGGATTCGGCAACTTGTTCAGGTCGTGCATATTCAAATAGCGCCCTCCCACAACCAAATCTTCCTGCCGGATTTCAAACACATTACAGATAAAACGCAGGAAATCTGCCGGCATACCCTCATCATACACAAACCGGCTCAGCGCCCCAATCTTCCTCTTTTTCACCTTTGTACGAATGGTCTGAAGAATATTCTCCGGCGTCTCCTTTTCCAAATAAATATCCGCATCACGCGAAATCTTGATACTGTAGCAACCCTCTATTTCATACCCCGGAAACACGTAGGACAGATTCACCCGGATAATATCGTCGATAAACATCGAATAGTGCACCCCCTCATGTTCAGGCAACCGGACAAAACGCGGCACCTTGGCATAAGGAATTTTAATCAGCTCATAACACGTCTCCTGCGACGTTTTTTTCCGCATCCGGACGACCAGATACAGCCGCCGGTCACGAATGAACGTACGAATTCCTTCCTGAATACTCACCGGCGTCAAAAACGGGAAAACCTCCTCCACAAAATAATCCCTCACAAACGCCTCATGAAAAGGTTTCGGAACGCTATCCTGATACAAATAAATATGTTGCCGACGCAGTTCCGGCATAATATCTTTATTAAACATTTGGTAGAATACGTGCTGTTGGCGGTTCACCTCGCCCGTAATTTCCGCCAGCGTCTCCTCGGTTTTCTTTACATCCGCCTCCTCCGTAAAGTTCTTCCGCATGATGACGCCCCGGTGTTCCGCCACCCGGATCGCATAAAACTCTTCCATATTGGAAGAATAAATAGATAAGAACTTGATACGCTCATAGATAGGGAGCGATTTATCCGCCGCCTCCAACAACACCCGGTAGTTAAATGACAGCCAGCTCATATCTCGTTTGAAATATTTATATTTTTTTCCCATGACTTCTTGCCAAAACGTCTGTAAATATACATATTTTTGTGGGATAATAGACATAATGATGATAAAAATCGGACTTCTTTCGGATACTCATAATTGGTGGGATGACAAATACGCCGAATATTTCGGTATTTGCGACGAAATATGGCATGCAGGCGACATCGGTTCCGAAACCATTGCCCGCCAACTTGCCGCCATCCGTCCCCTCCGCGCGGTTTACGGCAATATCGACGGACTGGGATTACGGACGATCTACCCCAAAGTTTCCCAATTCGCCGTCGAAAACATACAAGTGATGATGACGCATATCGGCGGTTATCCGGGACGTTACGAACCGTCCATCCGCCCCGCGTTATACGCCGCAAAGCCCAATCTTTTTATCGCCGGACATTCGCACATACTGAAAGTAATGTTTGACAAACGCCTGAACTGCCTGCACATCAACCCCGGAGCTGCCGGAAAAAGCGGATCACATCAGGTGCGCACCCTTGTCCGTTTTGTCATCGACGGAGCTGAAATCAAAAATTTGGAAGTAATTGAATTGAAAGAGCGATAGGCATCCATCCCATCCCTCTTTTTTGCCCGTCAGGGCATTAACCGGGGGGCTGTTTCATAAGTATTTTAGTACGCAGATTACGCAGATTATTATAATACTGATAATATGCGGCTTATATTACTTTTTTATTTATCTGCGAAAATCTGTCTAATCTGCGTTATCTGCGTGCTTATGAGACAGCCTGTAAAACCGTACTGGCCAAATAGGGGTATTCCTCCTCGAAATAATCGCTGAAAACGCCCTTTTTCAGGTTTTCTTCAATTTGCTTTTTGGTCCACAATTTACCCCCTTTTCGCCGGATATACTTCACAAAGTCCTCTTCCGTCTGCACGGATATCACATAGAGGGAAACCAAACTGCTAACCTTGCTATTCTCAAATATATAACGAATCGAAAAACGCGGTTTCAACGATTCAATCAAAGCAATCGGGCCGGTAATTTCCTGAACCGTTTGTTCCAGTGTATGTTTGAACAGGACGTACCCATAGAACGGATAATCCAACATCTCCGACGATACAAACTCTTTTACCTTTCGCTTCAAAAGATAAAGCATCCCGCTATAAACCACCGCTATACGAACCACCGGATGACAATATTTTTCCTTCGACATCAGGCTCACCGAATACGCAATCCGTCCAATCACTTTCTTATCCTGCAACACCGGCAACCATTGTTCTTTCCGCAGGTTCTGTTTCATAAACACGATATAAATCTGTTCCAAAACAATGACTAATACGCCAATAATCCACGCAGTATCCTGATAAAGAATGCTTTCAATTATATCATTATGATACGGAATAATAATATAAAACAAGAGGACAAACAAATGCAGCGTGTATAAAATACGGACAATCTGCACAATATTAAAAAACTTCGCCAAGGGCGTCAGCAACAGGGAACGCCTCCCGAACGGGAGCTTGCGAACCCTCATGATAATAAAATGCCTGGAAAATCCGCAAAAGGCAAGTACACCTACTAATAACCACTCAATTACAAGCGGCGAATAAACCGATAAAAACGAATCCAGCCGGAGCAGGAAAAAAATGAAATACAACATCAGCGTGAGGCTCGCCGGCAGCAACATAAATTGGAAGAACCGGGCCTTCAGTATGACGCCGAAAAGAATAACGCATCCCACACAAAAGAAAGTCGCAATTTCAAATGAAACCTGATATGAATAGAATTTATTCAAAAACATCAATAGCAAGATGGGCAGAAGTCCCGCCCCCTGGCTATTTAATCCTTTAATTTCCGAATTTTTCCCTTTCATATCGCCATCCTCTTTGATAGATACAACTCAGTTCATGAAAAAGGCTTCGCTACGGACAATCCTTGCTCCGCATGATAAGAAGAACGCACTAACGGCGCGCTCTCGACATGCTTGAAGCCTTTCGATAGCGCCAGCGTCCGGTACGCCTCAAACTGTTCGGGCGTCACATATTCCGACACCGGGATATTCCGACGTGAAGGTTGCAGGTACTGCCCGATGGTCAATATCGAAACTCCTGCACGCAACGCTTCATCCATCAATTCTTCCACCTCGCCGGACGTTTCGCCCAAGCCTGCCATAATACCCGTTTTGGCGCAGATTCCCCTTCCGGCCACATACGCCAATACCGACAAACTAACCTCATAACGCGCCGCACTCCGTATCTGCGGACTCAATCGTTTCACCGTTTCCAAGTTGTGGGAAATAACTTCGGGCGATGCAGCGATAATGGTATCGACTAAATCCATCCGCCCTTGAAAATCAGGTATCAGCACTTCGAGCGTAAGCCCCGGATTCGCCTCTTTAACCCGGCGAATCGTCGCCGCCCAATGCCCGGCGCCCAAATCCGGCAAGTCATCCCGATCGACCGATGTGATGACCGCATGTCGCAAACCCATCAGGCGAATACTCTCCGCCACCTCATCCGGCTCCCGCGGATCAAGCGGCTTCGGTTTGCCCGTCAGCGTATTACAAAAACGGCACGAACGGGTACAAATATCTCCCCCGATCATAAATGTAGCCGTACCCCTACTCCAGCAGTCGCTTTGGTTCGGACATTTCCCGCTCCTACAGATCGTATGCAAGCCGTGCGACTCGACAATATCTTTTGTCCGGCGAAATTGTTCATTCCCCCGCAACCGGACTTTCAGCCACGCCGGTTTCCGAACGTATTGCTGTGACATCAAATCAAAGATTATCAAGTAAGAAATTAGTCATTTTCGTATAGAGATGCAACCGGGTATTCCCGCCTGAAATCCCATGGTTACGATCCCGGTAAAAGTGCATATCAAACTGTTTACCGGCCTGAACCAATGCTTCGGCATAATCCAGCGATTGCTTGAAATGCACATTATCATCCGCCGTCCCGTGAACCAGCAACAGTTTGCCCTGCAAATTCTTCGCCAGCTTGAGAGGCGACGTCGCATCATAGCCGCTTGCATTTTCCTGGGGCGTCCGCATAAAACGCTCCGTATAAATGCTGTCATAATAACGCCAGTCCGTAGGTGGCGCAACCGCAATACCCGCCTTAAAAACGCCGTTCCCAACCGTCATCGACATCAACGTGTTATAGCCCCCGAAGCTCCAGCCCCAGATCGCCATCCGTTTTCCGTCCACGTAAGGCAGTTTGGCCAGCGCCTGCGCCGCCTCCACCTGGTCTTGCGCCTCCAATTCGCCCATCCGAAGATACGTACATTTACGGAATTCCTCGCCGCGTGCGCCCGTTCCCCGGCCATCCACACACGCACAGATAAAGCCGTTAACTGCCAGATATTGCTCCCAGTCAAAACCAAATTGATCCGACGCCGATTGTGAATTAGGGCCGCTGTATTGGAACATCAGCACCGGATATTTCTTCGATTCGTCAAAACCCGCCGGTTTCACGATCCACCCATTCAGTTCGTAGCCCGAAGCCGTCTCTACCTTGATAAATTCCTTCGGCTGATAAGCATATTCGCGTAACCGTTCCTTCAACGCGGCATTATCCTGGAGCACGCGCAACACTTTGTTGCTCCTGGTCTCGTTCACCGTAATGCTCAATGGCGTATTCGCATTGGAATACCGGTTGATATAATACGCAAAGTTCTCGCTGAACGAAGCGCTATTCGTTCCCTCCTGCGCCGTAAGCCGCGTTTTCACACCCTTGGAGTCGATCTTATACACCGAACGCCGCAACGGACTTTCTTCCGCCGATTCGTAATACACCGTGTTGGTAGCCTCATCAATGCCCGACAAACGTGTCACATCCCAGTTGCCCTTCGTCACCTGGCGTTGCTCCACCCCCGTCGGCGAATATTGATAAACATGCGAATAACCGTCTTTTTCGCTCACATAAAAGAACCCGTTTTTCGTAAAACGGAGTTCGCTGATCCAGTCATAATCGACATAACGTTTATTTTCCTCTTTCAGAATCAAACGGAAAACGCCGCTTTTCGGATTTGCATAATATAAATTGAAAATATTCTGATGCCGGTTCAAGGTCATCACCGCCAACTGCTCCGGATCCGAAGTGAAAACGATGCGCGGGATATAACTTTCCGCATCAACAGGCGTTTTCAGCAGTTTAATATCCTTGGTCTCCACACAATACGAATGCAATGAAACAGTCGAATTTTTCTCACCCGCTTTCGGATATTTATAGACATAGTTATCAGGATAAAAGCTGTCCCCATACATCTGCATCGAATACTGGGGCACCTCCGACTCATCAAAACGCACAAACGCCAGATATTCACTGTTCGGCGACCAGGCCATCAGGTTCGTCACCGCAAACTCTTCCTCATACACCCAGTCCGTCGCCCCGTTAATAATCCGGTTAATAGCCCCGTCTTTCGTCACCTGCACCTCCGTATC
>JAISJX010000103.1 GCA_031261145.1 Tannerella sp. | reverse complement strand
AAGCATGGTTTTACTGGATACTTTATTGCCGATAGAGGCGCCAAACAATCGTCCGATTAACATCAGGAACCAATAAGTTCCGGCAACAAAACCGGCGGTTGTTTTTCCGACAGGACCGTCGGAAAGCCACAGGTTCAAAGTACCCGGTGTACCCACTTCTACGCCTACATATACAAAAATAGCTACGGCGCCCAGCACAAAATGGCGGAATTTCAAAGCGCCCGACATCAACTTACCAAGCGGTTCGGATGCTTTTTCTGCATGTGGTTCGGGGATATTAACAGCCCATAATACAAAAAATACGACGGCAAAAACGCCCATGGCAATGTACATTACGGGGAAAACATCCGTAATGTTCGCCTTTGTGGTTTCACCGATTAAAACGCCAACGAATGCAGGGGTAAATGTTGCCATTACGGAGTTGAAAGAACCGCCAACCTGAATCAATTGGTTGCCTTTGTTACCACTGCCACCTAAAGTGTTCAACATGGGGTTTACGACTGTATTCAGCAAACACATGGAGAAACCGGCAACGAAAGCGCCCGTCAGATATACCGTAAAAGCGATTTCCTGACCGACGTGGCCGGACAGGTACTGGATCGCGACTCCGATAAAACCTACAATAATAGCGATTAACGCTGTTTTCTTGTAACCGAATTTCTGCAAAAGGATACCGGCGGGTATTCCCATTACAGCGTAAGCAATGAAGTTTGCCAGATTTCCCAACATCCCCATAGCGTTGGAAACCCCAAACTGTTCTTTCAGCACATTGCCCATAGGGGCGGCTAAATTAGTCACAAACGAGATCATACCAAACAGTAAGATCATCATAATAATTGGTACTGTGTAATTCTTTTTTGTTCCCATACTCAATTTTTTTTTGATTTTAATTTTTAATTTATTAATATTTATTCGATAGAAAATGCAAAAACAGTCTGACTGTCAAACGTCTCGTCGGGACGAAGCGTCGTAGTCGGATACTCCGGTTTGTTCGGGCTGTCGGGGAAATGTTGGGTTTCCAGACAGAGCGCGGCCCTTTCCGGATACCGCTGTCCGTTCTTCCCCGCAAAATTACCTGACATCCAGTTGCCTGTATATAACTGAACGCCGGGTTCCGTGGTATATACGTCCAGCACGATACCAGTCTTGGGCGAAATGCAACGGGCGCAAAAAGAAAGTTCCCCTTCCTTCTTATTTAATATGTACGTGTGATCATATCCTTTTCCGAAGACTAACTGCTCAAAATCGTCATTGATCCGCTCGCCCACTTCGTGCGGGATGCGGAAATCCATTGGCGTTCCGGCCACCGCTTCTTTCGGCCCGTAAGGAATGGCCGTATCATCCGTAGGCAGATAATAGTCGGCATTGATAGTCAGCACATGATCGCCGATATACGGATCGCCTGCGCCCGAAAGATTGAAATAAGAGTGATTGGTCAGGTTCAGGACGGTTGGTTTGTCGGTAACAGCCTGATACAAGACAATTACTCTGTCCTTATCCGACAGATGGTACATCACCTTTACCTGCAGGTTTCCGGGGAATCCTTCTTCGCCGTCAACCGAAGTATATCTCAGGATAACAGTCTGGTTATCCACCTCCTCAACGTCCCAAACGACCGAATTAAACCCTTTAATTCCGCCGTGCAGACTGTTTGGCCCGTTATTGATGGCCAACCGGTCATAAACAATACCGTCGAGTTCGAAGCGACCTTTGGCAATACGATTCCCATAACGACCGCAGACCGCGCCGAAATAAGGTTCTTTCGATTCGATGTATTCATCTATCGAAGATTGGCCGGTCACTACATCCGTCAGTTTCCCGTCCCTGTCAGTAACCATCAGTGACACAATCTTTGCGCCATAGTTTGTAATGGTCAATTCTGATCCCACTTTGTTTGTCAATGCACAAAGCATTGTTTCTTTACCGTCTATTACTTTACGAAAATCCGCTGTAAATAAACCTGAAAGCGTCCGTTCATTTTTCATACGCAGCTAAGTTCAAATTTTGCGTGTAAAGTTATGGCACTTTCTTTGAATCGGGTAATAAAAAATGATGTTATAAAGCATGTTTTCAAAAAACGCAGAGTTAAATTTCTGACAATAGAATGAATAGATACCAAATTTTTTTTTTATGTTTGTACCCGAATAGAAGAAAAAAATGCGATATGGTTGATTTTTGTGCTCGAAAAGTTTGGTTATGGTGTATTTTGACGCTGGTTAGCGGCATAAATGGGACAGGCGTTTATGCCCAGGGTTTGGAAAACGTATATCAATCCGAGTCTGAAATTGACGTCCAAAACGAAAAAAAATTGTTTGTGGAAGTGGACAATATGAGTTTTTTCAAAAACAATGAATATGATACCGACATTGTCCGGGGATATACGCTGCCCGGTTTCCGGTTGCAGGCGAAAGCCATATACTATCCGGTGGAAAACGTCAGGCTGGAAGGAGGTTTCCATTCGCTTTGGTATTGGGGTTCAAACGAATATCCGGTCTTTGCATACGATGATATCCCCCGGTGGCGGGAGGATGATAAAAAGTCTCACATCCATTTACTTCCGTATCTCCGGGCGCAGGCGAAACTTTCCGACCGGGTTACGGTTGTTTTAGGCAATTTATATGGCGGCGCAAATCATCGTTTGATAGAACCGTTGTACGATCCCGAATTGAATCTGACGGCCGACCCGGAGGCCGGTTTTCAGGTGCTTTATAAAACCCCCTGGCTGGATTTGGACACCTGGATTAACTGGGAAACATTTATTTATAAGAAAGATACACGTCAGGAGGCGCTTTTGGGCGGACTCTCGGCGCGGTTTAAAAGCGCTCGCCCGGAATCGCGCTTTGAATGGTATTTCCCGTTTCAGGCTATCGCCCATCATCTTGGCGGACAAATTGATGTGACCGGCATCCCCGTCACAACCATGCTAAATGGCGCAGCCGGAGCCGGACTGAATTTCCATCCCGGCCAGGGCGCATTGAAAAAAATCAGCGCGGAGTTGGACGTGACCGGTTTTTACTTGAAGCACCGGGAAGATTCCTGGGCGTTTAATCAGGGCTATGGGATATACGCCTCCCTTTCGGCTGATATTTCCGATTTTAAGCTGAAGTCTTCTTACTGGCAATGCGACGATTTTATATCTGTTTTAGGAAGTCCGCTATTCGGAGTATCTTCCGCCGTAGCGGATTATGTCTATTTCAAACGTCCCCGGATGGTTTCCACCGGAGCCGAATATACACGTGATTTTGGCCGTGGCGTCATGTTCGGCGCAGAAATGAATATCTTTTACCGGCTTGAATCCCAAATCGTCGATCCGGACAGGGGCGTTTCTCCTTTCGGCGCTAAAGTGAACTGTTCAATAGGTATTTACCTCCGGGTGAATCCCTCTTTCCTGATTAAGGCGTTTTAAGCCGCCGCAGGTCAGCGACCTGCGGTTATGAAAATGCCGGCTTTCAGCCGCGTGAATTTGCCAATTCCCGCCGTCGCGGACTGACCTCCAACTTCTTGCGTGGCTTAGTCGAGACTGCGGAGCCTGTTCTGTAAGAATCTATCGCAATGACGGTTTTTGTGGTAGCGGCGCGATTAATCGCGCCCACACAATTTTTGAATCCTTGAATCGAAATAAAATACCCCGAAAATAAAAAAAAACGGCCGTTTTTTTTATTTTTAGAATTATAATACCTAAATTTGTCGTCTTGATAAAACACAACATTAAAAATAGATATATGGGAACAAACAGAAGGGATTTTCTGAAAACATTAGGCGGCGTAGCGCTCTTTACGGTAGTGCCGCGCCATGTCTTGGGAAAGGGTTTTATTGCGCCAAGCGACCAATTGACGAAAGGAATTATCGGTACGGGTGGCATGGGACGCGGTCACGTGAACTATGGCGGCACGCGCTTAGTAGCAGTGTGCGATGTGGACGAACGGCACCTGGAATTGGGAAAAGCATTGGTGACGGACAAAATTGCGGCGTATCACGATTTCCGCGATTTGATTCTGGATCCGAATGTGGATATTGTACACATAGCGACTCCTCCCCACTGGCATGGAATCATGTCGGTAGAAGCCGCAAAAGCCGGTAAGGATGTCTGGTGCGAAAAGCCGATGACACGCACCATCGGCGAAGGCAAACGGGTGATGCAGGCGATGAAACAATACGGGCGGATGTTCCGCCTGAACACATGGTTCCGCTTCACCGACCAGTTTTATGGTCTGGGGACGCCTGTGAAACCGCTGAAGAAATTAGTTCAGAGCGGTTTGTTGGGATGGCCATTGAAAGTGACTATCAGTAAACATACCGGCTTTGACTGGAAATTCTACTGGGTAGGCAAAGAATATCTGGAACCGGAAACGATACCTTCCGAACTGGATTATAACATGTGGTTAGGCCCGGCGCCCTATAAACCGTACAACGCCCACCGCACGCATCAGACGTTCCGCGGCTATTGGGATTACGACGGCGGCGGATTAGGCGATATGGGACAACATTATATAGATCCCGTCCAGTATCTTTTGGGAAAAGACCAGACCAGCCCCGTCAAGGTGGAAGTAGATGCTCCGCAACAACATCCGGATGCTGTAGGGACTTGGCGTTCCATCACTTACACCTACGAAGACGGTTGCCAAATCGTGCTCTGGGGCGGTGATTTCGGAAGCCCGGACACCCCTTATATTGCAGGTCCGAAAGGAAATGTCTATAAAAACTTCGTGTGCGACCTCCCGGACTGGGAGAAGAAACTGGCCGAATATCCCGAACCGGACGAACAGATGACGGATTTCATCGAATGTGTAAAAACCCGTCAGCCGTTTGCGCTGAACGAGCGCAACGGATTCCGTTCGGCAACGATTGTGAATATGGGTGCGGTGGCCTTGCGGCTGAACCGTACACTCCAGTTTGACCCGGTGAAACTTGAATTTATAAATGATGAGGCCGCTAATCGTTTGATTGATCAACCGACACGCGCTCCGTGGCATATTTAATTAACCCCAAAGAAAGAAGTAAATTATGAGAAGAATATTTTTATCAATCAGTAGTGCTTTATTGCTTTGCGGAAGCATTTTAATGGCACAGGGGCCGGCAAATCGCACGGTACAGACGACGATAGCAGATGCCTTGGCTCAATTACCAGCCGAGAAACAGGCATCTTACAATAATTTAATGAACGATCTTTGTTCGACAGGCGAAGAAGGCGTACTTATCTTAGTGAAGCAACTGAACGCTCCCGGAAAAGGGAGTAATGCCCAGGTAGAGTATGCGTTGAGTGGCATGAGCCATTATGCGGCGGGAGAGGGTCGGACGGCCGTTCGCACCCAATTGGAAAACGCTTACCTGAAGGCGCTGGAACAGACGGATGTGCCTGAAATAAGCTCGTTTATAATAAGCCAGTTAGCAATATGCGGAACAGACGCCGCCATAGAAAAATTAGCGCCGCGCCTGAACGATGAGAAAATAAGCGGCCCGGCAGCCCGCGCCATCGCTTCGATAGGCGGCGAAAAGGCCGGCAAAACGCTTCTGGCGTCTCTGTTACGCCGTTCAGGAACCCCTAATACACAACGGGATGTGATTCTCGCATTGGCGAACGTGCCGACAGATGGCGTTGAAACGATCTTGCAGGGAATGTTGGCGTCTGATGATGCGGACACAAAAGCGGTTGTATTTTATACATTGAGCCGGATCGGGACAAAAGCGTCGCTGAGTAATTTGGCCGCTGCTGCGGAAAAAGCCGGTTTCACGCTGGAGAAATCCGGTGCGAACGAAGCATACATCCGTCTGATCGAACGTGTATATGCTCAGGGCGATACGAAAGAAGCCGAAAAAGCGGCAAACGATTTATTAAAGAAATCAACCAAAGCCGGTAAAACAGGCACACGCATTGCCGCTCTGAAATTGTTATTGTCGTCGGCTCCGGGCGAAAAAGCGTCAAAGATGGTGACCGAGGCGTTGAAAGACCCTTCGATAGAATACCGGAATGCCGCATTAACCGCCGCGTCTGATTTTGCCGACGAAAAATTGTATGTGACATTACTCAAATCCATCAACAAAGCCAAACCGGAACTGCAAACAGACATCCTGAACTGGATTGGCCGTGAAGCGGCGCAAAACCCGACGAAGCAGGCGTTGCTGAACACCGTGGAAACCGGAATCGAAGTAACGGCAGTACAGACAATCACAAGTTATCTGAACAACAGCGACTTTGGCGTAAAACAAGCCGCTACGTGGGCTTTGGTCAGAATCGGTAACA
Source organism: Tannerella sp. (assembly GCA_031261145.1). Next base: position 5,902 of record JAISJX010000103.1, on the reverse strand, counting down.
CACAATCCATTTCGTCCGTTGCATCGTTGTTGGAGAATAAAGACCCGCAAGCCATTACTCTGGGGCAAAATGCCCTGGCTGTATTCAAAGGTGATATTTCTCCGGCGGTAGCCAAAGTGGCAGCCTCTGCGCCTGATAAGGGTAAGATTGCTGCCGTCGAATTGCTGGCTTTGCGCAAAGCGACCGGATATCTGAACAGTGTGTTGGACCTGATCAAGTCCGGTTCGCCGGAAGTAAAAACAGCCGCTTATAAGGCATTGAAGGATGTAGTCGGCGAAAAAGACCAGACAAATATGTGTGGGATGTTGGAATCGGCGGATAAATCGGCCATAGCGCCTTTGCAACAAGCCGTTATTGCTACGCTGGCCTCCCAGTCGCCCGCCCAAAAGGTGGAAACGATTACCCGCCGGATTTTCCAGGCCGGAGAGAATAAAAAACATTTATATTATTTGCCGTTAGCCACAACAGGCGATAGCAAAGCCTTGGAATTGATTGTGAGTGGATTCGCAAAAGAAAAAGGGGATACGAAAGATGCCGCATTTGAAGCCTTGCTACGCTGGAACGGTTTTGAAGCAGCAGAGGAACTTTATCAAATCAGCAAAGACCCCTCCGCAGCGTCTTACTTCGACCGCGCTCTGACCGCTTATATAAAAATAGTTTCCAATCCTGGTCTGACCGGTGAAAACCGGCTGATCTACTTGCGTAAAGCTATGGAGATTGCCAAAACGGATGCCCAGAAAAATACCATTTTAAGCCAAATCGGGCGGACAGGAACTTATCTGGCGCTTTTATATGCCGGAAATTACGTGGATAACAGTGCATTGAAAGAAAACGCCGCCGTAGCAGTCATGACAATCGCGTTGAATCATCCCGAATACACGGGTGAAAATGTGGTCGCATTGTTAAATAAGGCAGGCGCCGCACTCAGCAATCCGGACGCCGATTATCAACGTCAATCTATCCGCAAACACTTGGACGAAGCGCCGAAAGAAAAGGGCTTCGAACCGGTTTTCAACGGAAAAGACCTGACCGGCTGGAAAGGTTTGGTCGCAAACCCGATTCTGCGCGCAAAAATGAAACCGGCACAGTTAGTAAAAGAACAGGAAAAAGCCGACCAGCAAATGCGTAAAGACTGGAAAGTTGAAAAGGGAGAATTACTCTTCGACGGCACAGGATACGACAACCTTTGCACCGAAAAACAATATGGCGATTTTGAAATGTATGTGGACTGGAAACTTGACCCGGCAGGCCCGGAAGCCGATGCCGGCATCTATCTGCGCGGAACGCCGCAAGTGCAGATATGGGATACCTCGCGCGTCAAAGTAGGCGCACAGGTCGGTTCCGGCGGATTGTATAACAATCAGGTGAACAACAGCAAACCGTTGAAGGTAGCCGACAACAAACTGGGCGAGTGGAATACATTATATATAAAGATGGTCGGCGACCGTGTCACCGTGAAACTGAATGGTGAATTAGTCGTAGATGATGTCATCCTTGAGAATTACTGGGATCGCAAACTTCCCATACCTCCCGTTGAACAAATTGAACTGCAGGCGCATGGAAGTAAAGTATATTACCGGAATATCTATATAAAAGAACTGGAACGCCCCGAACCGTTCCAACTGTCGGCCGAAGAAAAGAAAGAAGGCTACCGGATTCTGTTTGACGGGACAAACATGTACGACTGGACTGGTAATCTGGTTGATTACACGCTGGAAGACGGAAGTATCGCCATGAACCCCAGTAAGAATTTCGGCGGAAACCTTTATACGAAAGAAGAATTTGCGAACTTTGATTTCCGCTTTGAATTTCAATTGACACCCGCAGCCAACAATGGCCTGGGAATCCGCGCCCCGCTGGAAGGCGATGCCGCTTACGTCGGGATGGAATTACAAATCTTAGACAGCGAACATCCTGTGTATAAGGATTTGCACGAATATCAATACCACGGTTCGGTCTATGGGATTATCCCGGCAAAACGCGGATTCCTGAAACCCGTCGGCGAGTGGAATTATCAGGAGGTTATCGCAGACGGCAACCATATCAAGGTCATTTTGAACGGCACAGTGATTTTGGACGGCGACATCAAGGAAGCGACACAAAACGGAACGCCGGACAAGCAGAAACATCCCGGATTGTTCAATAAAACAGGACATATCGGCTTTTTGGGGCATGGTTCTCCCGTGAAATTCCGCAACATTCGCATAAAAGAATTAAAATAATTTTTGTTTCAGCATAAAAAAAAGATATAATTATGTAACATTGTGGGAGAATTTTGTATCTTTGCACAATTAATTTAATAACGGACTGATATGAAAAGAGTTGGATTATTGGGAATAATGTTCTGTTTAGTGTTGCTTTGCTTCGCTTCTTGTAAGTCAAAACAAAGCGCTTACAAAACAGCGTACGAGCAGGCAAAAGAGAAGGAACAGGAAGAAGATCCTTTGTTTGCAGATGTAGAAGATGATGAGGATGACGAAGATGAAATCGTCCCCGTCTCAAAGTCGAAAACGTCAGCTTCTGCGAGGCAAGAGCGAATTACTCCGATTGCAGGAGAAAATAGCGCCGGAATTAAGCTGTATAGCATTGTGATTGGCAGTTTTAGAAATAAAACGAATGCCTATTCACTGAAAGAACGTATGCAGAATGAGGGTTACAGACCTATCTTAGCTGAAAACGAAGAAGGTATGTTGCGCGTGATTTTAACCAGTCACGAAACCCGTAGTGAAGCAGACAGAAGCCGGGATGCCATTCGTTCGAAATACTACCCGAACTTCCAGGATGCTTGGTTGTTAGAGCGTAGATATTAAAACAGGGTACAAAATAAAAGGGTGCTTGCTTCTTTTGGGGAAGCATCCTTTTTTGGGCTTTAACAGATGTATGAGAACCGGTGAAAAGGACTTCCGGTTTCCATCCATTTGTTGTCGTTTATTCTCAAGGTTTGAATTTTGCGTTGGGATTGAGTGTTGAATCATTTGCAAATATGATTCAAGAGATTTTTTGCGCAAAAAATTGAACCGTTTGGAATTGAAATTAAGAAACAGTGAAAATCGAAGAAAACTGCTCATTAGAAAATAAGAATACGTTCCATCTTCCGGTAAAAGCCCGGTGGTTTATGGAGTATGAGGACGAGAACGAACTGGAAAAGATTCTGCATGACGAATATTTTCAGGAATTGCTTTCCCTGCATATCGGAAGCGGAAGCAATCTGCTGTTTCTGAATGATTACAATGGAATTATTCTGCATTCGGCCATCAAAGGCATTACAAAAGTAAAAGAAACGGCCGAGGAGGTTCTTCTGCGTACCGGTGCGGCTGAAATCTGGGACGATGTGGTTGCTTATGCCGTTTCCAAAGGCTGGGGCGGCATCGAAAACCTGTCGCTGATCCCCGGCGAAACGGGCGCGGCTGCCGTACAGAACATTGGCGCTTACGGCGTTGAAATAAAAGATGTCGTAGAAACGGTCGAAGCATACAATCAACTCACCTTTGAAAAACACGTATTTACGCAGGAAGAATGCCTGTATGAATACCGGCATAGTTTTTTCAAGGACGAACAGCACGATCCCTATATTATAACGTACGTGACCCTGCGTCTGAAAAAACAGCCTGTGTTTAATCTTGAATACGGCGATTTGAAAAAAACGCTCGCCTCATGCGAACCATTGACGCCCGAAAAAGTACGGAATGCCGTCAGGAATATTCGCCGAAAAAAACTTCCCGACCCGGATGAGTTGGGCAATGCCGGCAGTTTTTTTATGAATCCGGTAGTTTCGCAATCGCAGCTCGAACAGTTGAAACAATCCCACCCGTCCATTCCTTTCTATCCGGCAAAGGATGGAAATGTAAAATTATCAGCCGGTTGGCTAATTGACCAATGCGGACTCAAAGGAAAACGATTCGATACGGTAGGCGTCTATGAGCATCAGGCATTGGTGATTGTCAATTTTGGCGGTGCAACGGGAAATGAGATTGCATTACTGGCCGAACATATCCGCAATGAAGTTTATCAACATTTTGGCGTATTGCTCACACCCGAAGTGAAATATGTTGGTTAATCTGATGAAAAACTGAATATTAGATATAGAGTGGTCGCTTATTATTTCAATCTTACCTATAATATATAATGTATAACATCGAATTTATGCGCAGGGCGATTCGCCTTTCCATCGAAAATATTGAACAGGGCGGCGGCCCTTTTGGTTGCGTCATTGTGAAAAACGGAGAAATCATCGCCGAAGGCGTTAACAGGGTGACAGCCGAACACGACCCGACCTCACATGCCGAAGTGAATGCCATCCGGAAAGCCGCCAAACAGTTGAAGACCTTCGACTTGAGCGGTTGCGAAATATATACATCCTGCGAACCATGTCCCATGTGTATCGGCGCCATTTACTGGGCGCATTTAGATAAAATGTATTACGGGAACACTCAAAAGGATGCTCAAGAAATCGGTTTCGACGACTCGTTCATCTACAACGAAATAGCACTTACTCCCGAAAACCGGAAACTAAAATCCCGACAACTACTGCCCGGCGAAGCCATCATTGCTTTCCAAAACTGGACAGCAAAAGATGATAAAACGGAATATTGATTTAATAATAACGTCCTTTCGTTCGGACGACTGACCAGAAAAGGCCCTTAAAAGGAATGTAAATCCTTATCCTCATAGTATTTACACCACGGCGTCAGTCCGCAGACTTCGCATTTCGGCTTGCGTGCCTCGCAGACATACCGCCCGTGCAAAATTAACCAGTGATGAGCCTTTGGGATAAGTTCATCAGGTATATATTTCACCAATTCCTTTTCGGTCGTTAATGGTGTTTTACTGTTGGTCGTCAGCCCGATGCGGTTGGAAACACGGAACACATGGGTATCTACCGCCATGGCCGGTTTATCAAAAACAACCGAAGCAATGACATTGGCTGTTTTGCGCCCCACCCCCGGCAGTTTCTGCAATTCATCCACATCCGACGGCACAATGCCGCCAAATTCGGAAAGCAACTTCTGCGCCATTCCTACCAAATGTTTGGCTTTATTGTTAGGGTATGATACGCTTTTAATATATTCATACACAACGTCGGACGTAGTAGCCGCCAATGCTTCGGCAGTCGGAAACGCTTCACACAAAGCGGGCGTAATCATATTCACCCGTTTGTCCGTGCATTGCGCCGAAAGAATAACGGCAATCAACAACTGAAACGGGTCGCTATAATGTAACTCCGTCTGAACAACAGGTTTATGTTCGCTAAACCATTCAATTATCCCTTTATACCTTTCTTCTTTGCGCATTTTAATAACCGTTCTTAATACGCCGCATCAAATTGTTTCAGGAAACGGACGTCATTTTCAAAGAACATACGAATATCTTTCACCTGATATTTCAGGTTCGTGATGCGCTCGATCCCCATACCCAAAGCATAGCCCGAATATATTTTGCTGTCAATACCGCAGTTATCAAGCACGTTGGGATCCACCATTCCGCAACCGAGTATCTCCACCCAACCGGTGTGTTTACAGAACGGACAACCTTTCCCGCCGCATAAGTTACAACTGATATCCATCTCGGCGCTGGGTTCCGTAAACGGGAAGAACGACGGACGCAAACGAATTTTCGTTTCCGGGCCGAACATCTCCTTGGCGAAGAACATCAAAACCTGCTTCAAATCAGCAAAAGACACATTTTTATCAATGTATAGCGCTTCGACCTGATGGAACGTACAAAGAGCGCGATACGAAATAGCCTCGTTCCGGTAAACACGCCCCGGACAGATAATGCGGATAGGCGGCTGTTGCCGTTCCATCACACGTGTCTGCACAGATGATGTATGCGTACGTAACAGAATATCAGGCTGGTGCTGAATGAAAAACGTATCCTGCATATCGCGCGCCGGATGGTCTTC
>JAISJX010000090.1 GCA_031261145.1 Tannerella sp. | reverse complement strand
TCCTGTACCACGACGTACAGATGCCTCCGACGGTCTGTCCCATTTCCACAATCCGGGTCTCATATCCGCTCATCCGCGCATAGATACCCGTCGATAGACCGGCTACGCCGCCGCCTATAATCAGTATTTTCTTTGTCATCCTGCCTGTTTTAGGGTTGCAAATGTACAACAATGTTTTCAGAGTGCAAAAAGAATGAAGAAAGAAGAATGGAAAATGGAGGATTTCGTTAATTTCGACCCTGCGTTAAGCGGATTTATTATCCGTATATACACAGGAACCATGTAAAGAATTGTCTTGCGTCGCCTCCCAAACGCTGGGATAACACTAACTTTTGAACCGTTTCGTCAACTCCTCGTCGGTCAGGACGGACATGATTATTTTGCCGTCGGGGGTTAGGTTATTGGCTTCGATGGAGAACAGGGCGGCTACGATGGATTCCATTTCTTCGACGCTCAGCCGTTTGCCGGGACGGATAGCGGCGGCTTTCGCTAATGACAGAGCCAGTGTTTCCGCCATTTCATCGTCTAATACGTCGCTACCGAGTTCGGCTATGCCGTTTACAATCTCTTTGAGCAATTCCACCGGTGTATAATCTTGCAGACCTGCGGGTATGGCGTTGATTGAGTAACTGTTATTACCCATCGGGCTTAACTCGAACCCCAACCAAGCCATCTTATCCGTCAAACCGGACAGCAGGACGGCTTCGGAGGCGGTGAACTCTACGATTTCGGGATATAACACCTGCTGCGAAGGCGTTTTTTGTTGTTTTACGTTCAAGATATATTGCTCGTACAGGATACGGATGTGTGCACGGTGTTGGTCAATCAATACCAGTCCTGACTTCAGGGGCGTAATGATAAACCGGCTTTTATATTGGAAACAAGGATTCGTGATGTCGGAAAACAGCGGATCAGTCTCTTCCGCAGGCAATGGCGCTTTGTTCCCGGATAGCTCCGCAGACAGGGCCAAGTATTCCGGCGACGGTGCACGATCCTGTTCAAAACCCTTATATAAGGTCTCCCAGTCACGTTCGATGCAGGGGCGGTGGGAGGTGGAATGGAACGGGTTATAATCCGTATTTACATGTATTTTCGGAGGCGCCATGTTTTTTTCGGCGGTATATACCGGTATATCAATAGCGCCTTCCATATTGAAGTCAATGCTTGGGATGGCGTTCGATTTACCTAATGTCTGGCGAACGGCAGAGGACAGGATTTGCCAGATGGGTTGTTCGTTCTCGAACTTGATTTCCGTCTTGGTCGGGTGAATATTCACGTCGATGGTGGACGGATCTAATGTCAGATAGACAAAATAATCGGGTATTTCACCGGCGGGCACTAACGGCTCATACGCCTGCATGATAGCGCGGTGGAAGTAGGGATGGCGCATGTAGCGGCCATTGACAAAGAAATAATTCTGGTAGCCTTTCCGTTTCACGGCGTCAGTCTGTCCCACAAAGCCTTCTATCTGCACGATGGCAGAGGCTGAAGCCTCCAGAGAAAGCAGTTTCTGGTTGAGTTTCTTGCCGAATACGTTCACGATTCGTTGGCGCAAACCTGAAGCCGGGAGGTTCAACACTTCCATTTCATTATGATACAATGCGAAAGAAATCTGCGGATTCACTAAGACGATCCGTTCAAATTCGGTCATGATATTCCGAAATTCCGTTTCGTTCGATTTGAGGAACTTCCGGCGGGCGGGCACGTTATAAAACAGGTTTTTGACGGAGAAGACAGCGCCTTCGTTGCAGGCGTCCGGTTCGATGGCGTCCAAGGTTGAGCCGGAGATGACTAATTTCACACCCAGTTCCGCGCCTTTCAGACGTGTCCGCAGTTCGATTTGCGCTACGGCGGCGATGGAGGCCAGCGCTTCGCCGCGGAAGCCCATCGTCTGTAACGAAAAGAGATCGTTCGCCTCTTGGATTTTGGACGTGGCATGTCGTTCAAAAGCCATCCGGGCGTCTGTATCGGACATTCCTTTTCCATTGTCGATGACCTGAATCAAGGTGCGTCCCGCCTCTTTGATATTGACGGTAACCTGTCCGGCTCCCGCATCCACCGCGTTTTCCATCAGTTCTTTCACGACCGACGCCGGCCGCTGAATGACCTCGCCGGCCGCAATCTGGTTGGCAATGTGATCGGGAAGTAGATGAATGATATCGCTCATTACCTCAGGAAAAAATACCAGAAAACAACGCTTAGCAAGACTACAATAAGGATCAGGCGCATATTCCTGTTCGCACGTTCATGAACGTCGAAACCTTTCGCCTTACTTCTGCGCAGATGAGTCGTTCCTTCGGAAAAAGAGCCTCGGATGGACGCTTTATATTCTTCCGGGTCTTCCGGTATCTCTCCCATTTCCATTTTCACCTGACGGATGCGTTTTTCCAATGCTTCCCTGCGCGGGTCCCAATAAATCGGTTTGTGCTCATACTGACGCGGTTTGCGCACGCTATAAAAAGAAAATAATGCCATAGTCCCTCCTTTGATTAATTTTCAGGTGCGAAGTTATGAAATAAATTTTCATTCAATTAATAATTAACAAACAATAATAATGTTAAGCGGATAAATTAAATTTTAAGGGACAAAATGTTCATGCCGGAATAGATGTCCACGAAACATCATGGACTGTCTGTATTCATCCGGACTTTTGCAGATTATGCAAGAGGGTGAATTGAAACAAGGCTATAATCTGTATTGTAAGAAAAAAAGTTGAAACCTCGAAAAACGGCTTTTAATGGCCTTTTTCCGAGGTTTCCTTTTGCCTGTTTTTACAGGTGATCAATCCTTAAATACCATCAGTTTACTGATATACTTTCCGATAATATCAAATTCCAGATTCACGACGGTATTTTCCGTTATCTGTCCGAAATTCGTATGGTCGTGCGTATAAGGGATAATCGCTACTTCAAAGCTGTTTTTCCGGGAGTTGCAAACCGTCAGGCTTACTCCGTTCACACAAACCGAACCTTTTTCCACGGTCATATAACCCTGTTGAGCCATCGCCTGATCAAAAGCGTAGGTGAACGTGTAATACCAACTGCCGTCCGCTTCTTTCACATTCGTACAAATGGCTGTCTGATCCACATGCCCCTGTACGATATGTCCGTCTAAGCGCCTGTTCATCAGCATACTACGCTCCAGATTCACTTTATCTCCGGCTTTCAACAAGCCCAGATTCGACCGTTCCAGGGTTTCCTTAATCGCTGTAACCGTATAAGTATCGCTTGTCTTGCGTACAACCGTCAGGCACACGCCGTTATGGGAAACGCTCTGGTCGATTTTCAGTTCATGGACAAACGAACACTGCAAAGTCAAATCAATATTTCCTTTGTCCTGTTTGATAGCAACTACCGTTGCGGCTTCTTCTACAATTCCTGAAAACATACCTGATACTGTTTATTTTTTCTGTTCCAGTTCCAGCGTCTTAGTCGGTTTGTCGCAAACTTCAGACGGTCCGAAATACTGTATAGGCCCCGGATAAATATAATTATCGTTTTCCTTCCAGCTATCCCGTTGGGCTTTAAATTCTTTGAACGGTGCACCATCCAATTCAACTAATGCCTTTCGTATCACAGGTTTAAATTCGCCGGAGCGCTTTTCCATATTCATCATCATGGTTACCGGAATACCGCCAGCAATCCATTGACTGGCCGGTGCGGTCGTATTGCGTACCGATGCCATGTAACCGGTCTTTCCGGCCTGAATCAGGCGAGAAGCCGTGTAACCTAATGAATAGCAGTAGTCTGCATCATAATTCGATGGAGCGGCGCAACGTCCTTCGTAACCGAAGAAGTGTACCTGTGACGAAAAACGACCTGTGTATTTGCCTTCTTTCTTCCACTCTTCCAGACGATTGGCGACCATTTCGGCCAACAGTTTTTCCGTTTCAATCAACGATACCTGCACATTGCCAAACGTATCGCGGTCTAATGCCAACTGGCGGGCAACGCCTTCGGGTAAACTTGCATATAATTCGGCGTTATCTTTCGTCAGTTTCCCGATGATATAAGCGCGTTGTTCGCTTTTCTTAATCATTTTAAATTCGGCGCTGTTTTTAGCCAGGAAATCATTCAGTTCGGCTATCAATCGCCTTATGGCCGGGATAAATTCAATCAATCCTTCGGGAATCAGCACCGTACCGAAGTTGTTATACTCTGCGGCGCGTTCGGCTACAACGGCTGCAATCTCATTAACGACCTGATCCAGTGACTTGTTTTCGGCTTCGACCTCTTCCGAGATGATACAGATATTCGGATGGGTTTGCAGAGCGCATTCCAACGCGATATGAGAGGCGGAGCGTCCCATTAACTTGATGAAATGCCAGTATTTACGGGCTGAATTACAGTCGCGTTGGATATTACCGATTACTTCCGAATAGACCTTACATGCCGTATCGAAACCGAAAGACGTTTCTATCTGTTCGTTTTTCAAGTCGCCGTCGATGGTTTTCGGACAGCCGATTACTTGTACGCCCGCACCGATGGCCTTGTAATATTCGGCCAGCACGCAGGCATTGGTATTGGAATCATCGCCGCCGATAATCACTAATGCCGTAATTTTTAATTCCTTGAGAATTTCCAATCCTTTGTCGAATTGTTTTTTTTCTTCGAGTTTGGTACGACCGGAACCGATAATATCAAAACCTCCGGTATTCCGGTAGTCATCAATATTTTCGTATTCATGCCTGTTCGCTTCAGTCACTGTTTTCTTATAATCCTCATTGTTAAGCAGTTCGATGTATTTGTGTTCCACCAAGCCGCTGGGGCCAAGAATAAACCCATACAGGCGGGAATCGCTATTGATGGCTTTCAGCCCGTCGAACAATCCTGCAATCACATTATGACCGCCCGGAGCCTGTCCGCCGGAAAGAATCACTCCGGCATTGATGGCCGGTGAATTTGTTTTCTCGTTACTCCTCTCGAATGTGACAATCGGCATCCCATACGTGTTCGGAAACAATTGCTTGATTTCTTCCGTGTTTGCTACCGATTGTGTGTACTCGCCTTCTACTGCTTTTACCGGTCCCTCCAATGCCGCCGGCATTTTGGGTTTGTAAGCAGACCTTGCTTGTTGTAATGCACTTTTACTCATTTTCTTTTCATTTATATCGTGTTGATTAATCTTCTCTCAAAAGCGATGCAAATATCGTACTTTTTCTTGGAATATAAAAAATATCGGGAAGTTTATCTGCAAAAAATCCATTTCGTTGCAATTTCATGGATGCCTCTTTCCCGCAGATTGAATGGATTTAAACGCAGACAGGCGCAAAATTCAAAGATTCAAAGGATGTTTTATCACAAACGCAATAAGGCAATCTAAAGGAATCTCTGAAATCTGCGTCCAAAATCTGCGGAATCTGCGCGAAATCCTAACGCCCCTTACACCTTTTCCACATACACTTGTGCATTTTCAAAGCGTACTACTCTGATAGTTATTCCTTTTTCAATAAAGCCGGATTCCGAAATTCCGTCATACAATTCGCCGTCAACCATCACTTTACCCGAAGGGCGAAGAACCGTCACTGCAACGCCTTCTTTCCCAATCAATCCGGTGAGTACCGGCGAAGAAGTCATATTTTCCAAATCGGCATTTAGCGCAACTTTGCGCAGGATTCCGGGCGTACCGATGCGGCTGGACAGCCAAATCGTCCCCACCATTCCGAACACGATGCCGACCGAAACCGTCAGGAATGCCTTGCCTGTATCTGCGTTGCTTACGCCCTCGAAACTGAAGTTTACATTATCCAGCAGGCTCAGGACAAACCCGATAAACATCAGTACAATCCCGCTGATGCCGGCGATGCCGAACCCCGGAATCACAAATATCTCGATCGCGACCAGGATTAACCCGATAACAAACAGTAAAATCTCCCAGTTTTGCGCCAATCCTTCGATGTAGAGCGGCGCAAAGTAAAGGATGGCGGCGACGATGGATGCGGCTATGGGAAAACCGATGCCCGGCGTCTGTAACTCAAAATAGATTCCCCCGATGATAATCAGAATCAGGATGGATTGCAGGATGGGATTCATCAGGAAGCCTTTCAAATCAACCAACCAGGAAGGATGATAGGATTCCAGTACATATTCATTCACTTCATATCCCAAATAATTGGTGATGACGTCGTCCACCGATTCGGCCATTCCGTCGCAATAGCCCCATTTGCAGGCTTCTTCGGCGGTAAAAGTGAGGGTTTTACCGGAATCAATCAGGTTCGGGATAACAATCCGGTCATCCACCATGGCTTCTGCGATTTGCGGATCACGTTTCCACTTGTAAGCCGTATCACGTCCGTGAATGATTGTATCCTTTCCGTGCGCCTCGGCGGTGGAACGCATCATCGAACGCATGTACGACTGGTATTTATCCGGCAAGCCCTCGCCCGTCTGACTGACCACGGTCGCCGCGCCGATATTGGCGCCTTTGCGCATGTAGATTTGTTTGCAGGCTATGGAGATAAGCGCGCCGGCCGAAGCTGCGTTGTTATCAATAAATACGTACACCGGAATGGGACTGTACAGGATGGCCGTACGCATCGAGTCGGCCGCTTCCAAAAGACCGCCATACGTGTTGAGATGAATCAGTACGGCATCCGCACGAAGCGCCTGTGCTTCATTCAGTCCCCGGCTGAGGTAGAGTTGCGTCGTATGATTGATCTCTTTCCGGATGTCAATCACGTAAATTTTCCCCTGTTTTTCACTTGGTTGCGCGTAAAGTGCACCCGACAAAAATAAAAATAAAGCGGAGAGGGAGATGATAAATTTCAGTCTCCTCAATCGGCAGAAATGTTGATATTGTTTCATTTTTAACTGTTTAACGAGGTTTTCAGGCCATCGATGATTTATATATATTTTATTCTTCACTCTTAGAAAAATGTTTCCTTTCCCTTTTTTAAACTACAAAATTGATTCCCAATCTATTATCTATTTTAAAACATACCACCATCCCGCTTCGGGTTATGTTAATTTCCGGAAATGCACGTGTTAAATATTCTAAATACGTGAACAATTGAACCGGAAATTTTGTATATTTGCATATAAACATAATTGAATTGTTCTATGTAAATTTTTGTTGGTCATGAAAACGTCGCAATTTCAGGAAAATTTATTGAATATGCAAGAGAATATGATGAATTTTGCATTACTTTTAACGGCTAATCGTGAAGACGCTCAGGATTTGCTTCAGGAAACTTCCCTTAAAGTGCTGAATAATAGTGATAAATTCACAGATAACCGAAACTTCCGGGGATGGGTGTTAACCGTAATGCGTAATATATTCATCAATGATTATCGTAAAATGCTTCGTACCCAAACAGTTGTGGATCAAAACGTGGATTTGTACAATCTGGAAGCAATCCATGATTCGGATTTTGAAACTCCGGAAAAGTCCTATCGACTGAAAGAGATTATGAAGACTATCGAAGAACTGAGTGAAGAATTGAAGGCGCCATTCTTGTTGTATTTGAATGGATACAAATACTATGAGATTGCCGAAGAGTTGAAAATCCCGCTGGGTACGGTCAAAAGCCGGATTTTCTTTGCCCGCACCGAGCTAAAAGAACGGCTAAAAGACTATGCGGATGATTGATGTCAGATTTA
>JAISJX010000415.1 GCA_031261145.1 Tannerella sp. | reverse complement strand
ATGTGGACTATCAACTCACATATTGGATGCCCGGAGATTTTGATATTCATTGGGAGCGCAAGGTGGTTGAGTCCAATCCCACTTCAATTAAAATAGATGTACCTTTAACCAACTCTTTGGATGCCGCTTATGGCGGAGGATATGTAAATCTCTACCAATGGAACGGTCGTATCAGGCAAGTCGGAATAGAAAATTTGCGTTGCAGGTCGGAATATAATTCAAAGAATGAGAAGGATGAAAATCACCGCTGGATGGCTATAACCGTAGAAAATGCAGAAGACGGTTGGATACGCCGCGTAACGGGAGAACATTTTGTGAGCAGTTTGGTAGCAATTTGGGAAAGCGCCCGGCGATTTACCGTCGAAGATTGCAAATCGCTTGCTCCGGTCGGCGAAATCGGCGGATACCGTCGTTATGCTTTCCAGACCTTGGGGCAACAAACCTTATTCCAACGTTGTTATGCCGAATACGGTTATCACGATTTTTCGGTCGGATTCACTGCGGCAGGACCCAATGCTTTTGTTCAATGTTATTCCTATCGTCCGTACAGTTTCAGTGGAACGCTCGGCGGTTGGTCGTCCGGAACCTTGTTTGACAGGGTAACTGTTGATGGAGCCGCTTTAAAAATAACCTATATGGACGTGGACGGGCAAGGTGGCGGATGGAGTGGCGCCAATTCCCTCTGTTGGGAATGTCGCGTACCGCAACTGCACCTGATGACCCCGCCGGGAGCGCATAATTGGGCGTTTGGAACTTGGGGACAGGGCTACGGCGACGGTTCGCATGAAATGCCGCGTACTTTCCTGAATCCGAAAAGTTTTTACTATGCACAATTGGAAGCCCGAACCGGGAAAAAATCGGAGGAAACAAATAAGATACTGTCTTTGAATGATCAACCGCTCGAAAATACCGATGCGGCTTATACCGCGGAGATGAGCAAACGTTCCGAACAACCGGAATTGATTATGGATAAATGGATTGATACGATTACCTCACGCTATCCGATAACATTTTCCGGAACAGAGGGGATGGCGGGTCAAGCCCGCCGCGACAAGTCTGTTAAAGAAATTGACGAGCTTGTTTGGAAGAATAAAAAATCCGAATTACAACCAGCAATTAATCATCCTGTTACGATTGAAAAAGGAATTATTATGCTGGACGGCAAACCTTTGGCAGGACGTGTTCAACGGACGGCGTTGTGGCGTGGAAATACCCGTCCAAGCGGAATCCGGGAAGCAGGCGTTCATCTGTCCCGCTTTGTTCCGGGGCGGATAGGACAGGGTTTAACGGACGACTTGGATTCGGTTGCCGCCAATTTAAAAAGAAGAAATATTGCCGCATTGAATCATTTTCCCGCTTTGTGGTATGAACGCCGACGAGACGATCATGGACGTTCCCGAAGGGTCGATGCCGACGTTTGGGCGCCTTTTTACGAACAACCGTTCAGCCGCAGCGGTCAAGGCGAGGCTTTCGACCGTTTGAGCAAATATGACCTGAATCAGTACAATACATGGTATTGGCTCCGGCTGAAACAATTCGCCGATATTGCCGACAGGGAAGGTTTACTATTGATACAAGACCATTACCTGCAACACAACATCATCGAAGAGGGTGCGCATTGGGCGGATTACCCTTGGCGTTCGGCGAATAATATCAATGACCCCGGATTTCCGGAAAATACCTATTATGCAGGCGATAAACGGGTATTTATGGCGGAGCAGTATTATGATATTACGAATGAAAAACGGGCTAATTACCATCGCCAAAATATCCGGAAATACTTGGATGAATTAGGGCAAAACACGAATGTAATCCACCACTTGGGCGCTGAATTTACGGGTCCTGTTCAATTCGTGCAATTTTGGTTGAATACGATTGAAGAATGGGAAAAAGAAAACGGTCGCGATGTGAAAACCATGCTGTCGGCTACCAAAGACGTAACCGACGCCATCTTGTCGGATGCACATTATGTCTCGCTTGTGGATATTATCGACATTCGCCAGTGGCATTACCGGACGGACGGTTCACTCTATGCGCCCGAAGGCGGAGTCAGTCTGACGCAACGCCAATATATCCGCATCATTGACCCCGGCGAAGATGACGCTCGCGACGCATATCGCGCCGTAAGCGAATACCGTCGCGCCTATCCCGAAAAGGCTGTGGTATATAGTTATAACACCATGCCCGACCGAGCGCAGGCGGCTTTCAATGCAGGCGGTTCTTTATGCGGAATACCACCCGTAGAAGAAATCTCCAAGGAGAAAGCTATTGAAACGATGAAACAGGCAACCCGTTTCATGGTAGAAAAAGTGGGTAACAAAGGCGCTTATGTATGGGCTTACCTTTCCGATTTATCCCGCCGATGGGGTGAACTCGAAGCCTATCCGACCATGGGTTGGGTACAGGAACCCGGTACCTGCTCGATAGGGCATTTGTTTTTGGATGCGTATCATGCCACCGGTGATGAATATTATTACGATGCCGCCTGTGAAACGGCTAAAGCTCTGATTTTGGCGCAACTGCCTTGTGGTGGCTGGAATTATATGTTCGATTATGCCGGAGAAAATTCCTTGAAACAATGGTATTCGACTATCGGAAAACAGGCTTGGCGCATGGAAGAATTTCAACACTATTACGGCAATGCAACTTTTGATGACGGCAGTACGATTTCTGCGGCTGAACTTCTTCTTCGGATGTATAAGGAAAAAAATGACCCTGCTTTCCGTCCCGCTTTAGATATGAGCATTCAGTTTGTCTTGGAAAGCCAATACCCTTCAGGTGGTTGGCCCCAACGTTACCCCTTGATGTATGATCACGTATTTCGGGGTAAGCCTGATTATTCTTCCTTTATCACCATGAATGATGAAGTTTGTCCTAACAATATTGAATTTTTGATTCAATGTTATCAATCTTTGGATTTGGATACTTTGAAAGAACCCATTACACGGGCTATGAATTTGATCATAACATTGCAACAACCGGCTCCATATTCCGGTTGGGCGGATCAATACACGGTGGCAGACCTCAAACCGGCACATGCGCGTTCTTATGAACCAAGATCCATCACAGCATCTACTACCGTGGAAACGAGTTATTTGATGATGGATTATTATCGTTTGACGGGTGAAACAAAATTTTTATCGGGAATCCCTGCCGCCATTGATTTTCTGGAATCATTAAAACTTCCTGATTCGGAAGTGAAACGTTACGGCAGAACAATACCGGAGAAATCCGGAGTATTGGTTTCCCGCTTTATCGATCCGGAAACAGGCGTTCCACAATATCTCCACCGTAAAGGAAGCAATGTGGCGAACGGGTCTTATTTTTTCAGTCAGGATATTACCAATACGATTTCTCACATGAGTTCCACTGCTGTTGTCAATGTTCAGGAATTGCGGAGAGCTTACGATGAAATAAAGCGCATTCCGGTGGAAGAATTAACCAAAGATTCTCCTTTGCTACACGGGAAAAATATCCCGCTCGAACGTTTTTATTCAAAAAACCGGTACAGCAGGGGGATTACAGGTATTTCGGAAGTGATTAAAAGCCTGAACAAAGACGGTTGCTGGCTGTCTCCTCTTTCGATGACTTCCAATCCTTACAAAGAATGTCCGCAGATGTCGCCGAGCGAAGAAGCAAAATATGCAACCACTCATGTTGGAGATGAATATGATACATCCACCTATTTTACCGAAAAGCCGGTAATGGGAATTTCCATGCAGACTTATCTGTCGAATATGGTGAAATTAATACAGTATATCAACAATAAATAATAAAAATATGAAAAATTCAGGTTTATTTCTTTTTACATTCTTCCTGTCTTCCATAGCTATTATGGCACAGGAACAAAAGTTGGCTTTTCCGGGAGCCGAAGGTTTTGGACAATATACTTCCGGCGGTCGCGGCGGTCGCGTCTTGTTTGTTGATAACTTAAACGACAATGGCGCGGGTAGTTTACGGGAAGCCATAGACACAAAAGGAGCGCGAACGGTTATTTTTCACGTTTCGGGAACCATTTACCTTGATTCGGCATTGAATATTCGCAACGACAGCATAACAATTGCCGGACAATCCGCTCCCGGCGAGGGGATATGTGTTGCCAATTATCCGACACATATCAATGCCAACAATGTGATTATCCGTTATATGCGTTTCCGTATGGGAGACAGGGGCAAAGCTCAGGACGATGCCTTAAACGGGACGCGCCATAAAGATATAATGATCGACCACTGTTCCATGAGTTGGAGCACCGACGAATGCGCTTCGTTTTACGATAACGAACATTTCACATTGCAATGGTGCATTCTCTCCGAAAGTCTGCGCCTCAGCGTTCATGAGAAAGGGGAGCATGGATACGGCGGTATCTGGGGCGGCAAAAAAGCTACTTTCCACCACAATTTACTGGCACATCACAGCAGCCGTAATCCCCGCTTCTGCGGAGCGCGTTATCACGAAAGTACCAAAGAAACGGAAATGGCTGATTTTCGCAACAATGTCATTTACAACTGGGGCTTCAACAGCAGTTATGCCGGTGAAAACGGAAGATATAATATGGTAAACAATTATTACAAACCCGGTCCCGCTACGCAAAAGGATGTTCAGGACAGAATATTGGAAGCATGGCAAAGTAAAGACTACGGTGGATTCCATGATTTCGGGAGATTTTATATTAACGGAAACGTGATGGAAGGAACCCCGGAGGTAACTGCCGATAATTGGAAAGGCGTGGACTATAAATTGTTTATTGAACGGGAACATATCGACCAGACACAACCCAAGGACGATTCGCTGTTTCAACGTTGCAGCAGTCCGCAACCGTTTGAATACGTCATCACGACCCAACATACCGCCGAGCAGGCATACGCCGCTGTACTGCAACAGGGAGGCGCAAATCTTTTCCGGGATGCAATCGACAAACGGATTGTGAACGAAGTTTTGAACGGCACGTTTACTTACGGCGATAAAGGAATGATTGATTCGCAAACGCAAGTGGGCGGTTGGACTGAACTTTCCTCAAAACCCTATCCGGCGGACAGTGATAAAGATGGCATACCCGATGCTTGGGAAAAGGCGCATAAACTGAATAAAAAGAATGCAAAGGACGCCAACGCATATACGCTAAGTCCGGTCTATACAAATCTGGAAATGTACTTGAACAGTTTAATTAAATAATAAATAATACGATAATGAAACGAATCTTTCTTTTTGCAGCGGTAATAACGCTCCTGTTTGCTTGCAAACCGCAAGACAAATATTCATACGAATATCTGTATGAAAACCTTCCGTTCGAGATGCCCAAAGTAAAGAAACCGGTATTTCCTGCGAACGAAATAAATATCACGGGTTATGGAGGGATAGGCGACGGCGTTACTTTGAATACGCAGGCTTTTGCAGCCGCCATGGATGCCTTGTCAGGGAAAGGAGGAGGCGTCTTGATTGTTCCTTCCGGCGTTTGGTTTACAGGTCCCATTGTCTTCAAATCGAACATCAACTTGCATTTGGAAAAGGGAGCGTTAATCCTGTTTACGACTGATGTTAGCGCTTATCCTATTATTGAAACATCGTACGAAGGGATTGCCGCCCAACGCTGTCAATCGCCCATATCCGGACGTAATCTGGAAAATATAGCCATTACGGGCGAAGGCTCCATCAATGGGTCGGGCGAAGCATGGCGACCGTTGAAACGGGAAAAAGTTACTGAAAGTCATTGGAACAAAGTCGTGAAATCGGGTGGAGTATTGAAAACGCCGGATTTGTGGTTGCCTTTTGAAAATGCACCCTTTATTCGTCCTGTCATGGTAAATTTAGTCGAGTGTAAAAACGTGTTGCTGCAAGGCGTTCTTTTTGAAAATTCGCCCAATTGGGATATTCATCCGCTGATGTGTGAAAACCTGATTGTGGACGGCATTTTTGCCCGTAATCCTGATTTTGCACAAAACGGGGATGGAATAGACATCGAATCCTGTAAAAATGTGTTGGTTGTCAATTCGACCTTTGATGTGGGAGACGACGCTATTTGCCTTAAATCCGGAAAAAACGAAAGCGGTCGCAAACGGGGAATACCGACCGAAAATGTGATTGTCGATAATTGCAAAGTGTTCAAGGGACACGGCGGATTTGTGGTCGGCAGCGAAATGTCGGGAGGCGTTCGGAATATATCCGTATCCAATTGTTCGTTTTTGGGAACAGACGTCGGATTGCGTTTCAAAAGCACGCGCGGACGCGGCGGCGTTGTTGAAAACGTCTATGCCAATAACATCAATATGTTTGATATTATCACCGATTCCTTCTTGTTTGACTTGTATTACGGAGGAAAATCAGCTTCCGAATCATTGGACGACGGCGATGAAACTCCGCTCGACGAAGTCATTCCTGCGGTAACGGAAGAAACGCCCGTATTCCGTAATATCTACGTAAAAAACTTGGTGTCGCGCAATGCGCGGAGAGCTTTGTTCTTTAACGGTTTGCCGGAAATGAACATTGCCAACATCAATGTGGAAAATGCCTGTATCAGCGCGAATTATGGCGCGGAATTATCGGAATCCAAAGATATTATTTTTAAAAATGTAACCATAATTCCCGAACAGGGTCCCGCGTTATTATTGAACAATGTGAAAAACACAAAAATAGATGATTTATCCACTCCGGATTTATCAACTGTCGTCATGATAACCGGCAAACGGAATGAAAATATCCAACTGCCGGAATCAATTGAAAAAAATAAAATAGTAAAGAGCGAAAATAATTAAATAATTAAATAAAATGAAAACTTTAAGAATGTGTGTCTGTCTGCTATTCTGCTATTCTTGTCTACTTCCGGCATTTGCTCAAGAATACGATATTGTGGTTGACCGTAATGGAACCGGTCAATTCCGTGATATTCAGGAAGCTTTGGAATCAATCAGGGCATTCGACCCGAAAGGAACCATAACCGTTTTTGTCAAAAATGGCGTTTATAAAGAGAAATTGGTGCTCCCGACTTATGTTTGCAATGTGCGGATTATCGGTGAAAGCCGCGATAAAACAATTATCTCTTATGACGACCATGCCAATATTAATAAAATGGGCACGTTCCGGACTTACACTTTTCTGGTAAGGGGGAATGATATTACGATTGAAAACCTCACCATTGAAAATGTGGCGGCACAGTTGGGACAGGCTGTGGCGCTGCACCTTGAAGGCGACCGGATTATCATCCGTAATTGCCGTATTCTGGGAAATCAGGATACGATTTATACCGGACGGGATAATTGCAGGCATTATTTCGAAAACTGTTATATCGAAGGAACCACCGATTTTATTTTCGGTCCATCGACCTGTTGGTTTGAGAATTGTGAAATCCTGTGTAAAAGAAATTCCTACATCACGGCGGCAAGTACGCCTCAAAATATAGCCTTTGGTTATATTTTAAATCATTGCAATATACATTTGGCTGAAGGCGTTACCGGCATGTATTTGGGTCGCCCGTGGCGTCAGTATGGGATGACTTTGTTTATGAATTGCAGTCTGCCGGAAGGAATCAATCCGGCGGGATGGCATAATTGGAACAATGTGGAAAATGAAAAAACAGCTCGCTATATGGAATATAATAACACAGGAAAAGGCTCCGGAACCGGCGAACGGGTGAAATGGTCAAAAATTCTGACCGCTAAGGAAGCCGCTGTTTATACGCTTGAAAATGTGATGAAAGGTTGTGATAATTGGAAAATTAAATAATAAACAAAATGAAGACTTACAAAAAATGTATTGTTCCCTTATTTTCTTTATGTTGTGTATTTTCGCTACAGGCAAAAATATATAATCTGCAAGAATTGGGAGCCGATGTTTCCGGCAAGAAAAAATGCTCGGAATTGATTAATAAAACGATA
>JAISJX010000322.1 GCA_031261145.1 Tannerella sp. | reverse complement strand
CGGCGAAGTGGTGATAAATTCCTCCATTATAGACGATAAAGTGCTCTATAAATCCAATGACCAATTGCCTACATATCATCTGGCCAACATTGTAGATGACCATCTGATGGAAGTGACGCATGTGATTCGCGGGGAAGAATGGCTGTCGAGCGCACCGTTGCATGTGCTGTTGTACCGATATTTGGGTTGGACGGATACGATGCCTGCATTTGCCCACCTGCCCCTGCTGCTGAAACCGGAAGGCGGCGGCAAACTGAGTAAACGGGATGGTGACCGCTTAGGTTTTCCCGTTTTCCCGTTGGAATGGCATGACCCGAAAAGCGGCGAAGTGTCATCCGGCTATCGCGAAAGTGGTTATTTGCCGGAGGCTGTCGTAAATTTCTTAGCCTTATTAGGCTGGAATCCGGGGGATAACCAGGAAATCATGTCGATGCAGGAGTTGATTGAGCGATTCGACCTGAGGCATTGCAGCAAAAGCGGCGCCAAATTCGACTACGAGAAAGGAAAATGGTTCAATCACCAATATATCCAGAAGCGGGATAACCGGGATATTGCAGAGATGTTCATGCCTGTCCTGGAAAGTCATGGCGTAAAAGCCGACCGGGCGTATGTGGAAAAGATTGCCGGTATGATGAAAGAGCGCGTCAGCTTCGTTCCCGACCTTTGGGGACTGACCTCTTACTTTTTTGTCGCGCCTGCTCAATATGATGAAAAGACGCGCGCCAAACGCTGGAAAGAAGACAGCGCCGTACAATTGGCTGAATTGGTTGATATATTATGTACGCGCGAGCCATTCGATGTGGAAGGTACTGAAGAGTACGTGAAAGCGTGGATCGAGCAAAAAGGCTATCATCTGGGTAACATTATGAATGCCGTTCGTTTGGCGTTGGTTGGAGAGGGCATAGGCCCGCAGATTTTTCATATCACCGAGGCTATTGGAAAAGAGGAAACCATCCGCCGGATTCAACGAGCCATTGATGTCCTGAAATGATAGCAAGAGCATTATATAGATTTGCTTTACATGCCTATACCTTTTTAATGGAATTGGCATCTTTCTTTAACCGGAAAGCACGCATGACCCGGCTTGGACAATGGCATACAAATAAGATTCTGCGCGAAAAAATCGACCGGAACGCCCAATATATCTGGTTTCATGCCGCTTCGTTAGGTGAGTTTGAGCAAGGGCGACCGTTGATGGAATTGATTCGGAAAAAGTACCCGCAGTACAAAATATTGCTGACTTTTTTCTCACCTTCGGGGTATGAGGTGCGCAAGAATTACGACGGTGCGGATGTGATTTGCTACCTGCCGTTTGATACGCCTTATAAAGTCAATAAGTTTATCCATCTGGCAAATCCGGCCGCTGCGATATTTATTAAATATGAATTTTGGTTCAATTATTTATCGGAATTGAAACGCCGCGGCATCCCCACATATCTTGTTTCCGCCATATTCCGTCGCAGCCAGTTTTTTTTCAAACCTTATGGAAAATGGTATCTTACGGTGTTACATTGTTTTAATCGATTGTTTGTACAAGACGATGCATCTGCTCAACTGCTGGCGGAGTATGGCGTCACGGACGTAAGCGTTTGCGGGGATACCCGTTTCGACCGGGTATTGGACGTAAAACGTCAGGCGCGTTTACTGCCTATCATAGAGGATTTTATAGGGAAGGAAAAGAAACTGATTTTAGTGGCGGGCAGTACATGGCCACCGGATGAAAATATCATTTTGCCCTATTTCAATACGCACCCGGAGATAAAACTGATTATCGCGCCCCACGAGATTCACCAGGAACACCTGATGGATATTGAATCAAAGCTGGAACGTCCGTCGGTTCGCTTTTCGGAGACGAACGAGCAAACGGTTTCCGATAAGGACTGTCTGATTATAGACAGTTTCGGATTGCTTTCGTCCATATACCGGTACGGTCAAGTCGCATATATCGGCGGCGGTTTCGGAAAAGGCATTCATAACACGCTGGAAGCGGCGGTCTATGGCATTCCCGTCCTTTTCGGCCCTAAATATCAGAAATTCAGGGAAGCAAGAGAATTGATTCAAGTCGGCGGCGGTTTCGCGTTAAACAGCGAAAGCGCTTTTGTTACAAAGATAAATGATTTTATCGCTCATCCCGAAATACGTTTGAAAATCAGCGACATAGTCAGTGAATACATGCAGCAGAACAGCGGTGTGACCGAGAAAATCCTGAAAGAACTCCCGCTTTAGATTTCCTCAAATATCCGATTGAAATCAAGCAGTTTCCGCGTATCATCCAGAAATTGCAGATAAAGATTCCGGTTGGAACCTGACATCGTGAATGTATCCGCAACGGCGGGAGGCAGAATGCGGTATTTGGGCAGTGAAACCCACACGGGCGTATAAGATGGATGAATACTAACCGGCTCGTTAGCATGCTTTTCAACGTCTATCGTAACGATAAGCCCCCCGTCTTTATACCGGTCGCGCTGGTTGGAGACGAAGTTTCCGAGCGAATAGACGGTGACGGCACGAATGATGCTATCCGCATCCATTTGCGTCTCAAAAGGCTGTATGACATGCGGATGACTGCCTATCACGATGGCAGCTCCATGTTGATGACAAAACTCGGCTAACCAGCGTTGTTCTTTGCTGGGTTGACGCATATATTCCTCTCCCCAATGGAAAAAAACGACTGCGCAATCGGTTTGCGAAGTATCTATCCGGTCTAAATCACGGGCAATTTTCGTCGTATCAATCAGGTTTACAATAGCTCCCGAAGGAATGGGCAGCCCGTTTGTCCCATACGTGTAATTAAAAAGCGC
>JAISJX010000342.1 GCA_031261145.1 Tannerella sp. | reverse complement strand
TTTGAAACTTACCGAAACAGATTTATCCGAATTAATCACCGTAATAAAAAATAACAAGTAATATGAAAACAAGTAATTATATAATTATCGCATTTTTCACGTTCGTAATAGGATGTATGCTGGTTTTCTTTGCGACTTCCAAGTATGGAAAACGAGCGAAAAATACCGCTACTTACCATGAGGTTGAAAAAAAGGAATTTGCCCTGGAGAACATCCATGTAATCGTATGTGAATCAGGAAATGTAAATATAAAGCCGGACGACCGGGATTACATCAAAATAGCGTACTATGAAATGCAAGGCGAAACGGAAAATATCGCCAGAGATGCTGACGCTATCTACCGGGTCAGTAACGATACCCTTTATTGTCATAACGACGGCATCCATGCCTCGGTTGATATTTATTGTCAAAAAGTATCCTCGCTTATCGCGAAAAACAAAAGCGAGATTTCCTTGCGAGATGTTAATTTCGACCGTCTGACGGCCGAGATAGACCATGCAAGGCTGAATATACGCGATAATGGAGACATCAAAAGAGGCGCTGTTTCAATCTCCGCAAACGAGGCCCATATAGATTTTTATGGTCTGTCCGTTGATACATTACATATACAGGCGAACAAGTCGAATATCAGTCTGTATGGTCAACTGCAAATTCATTTGGTCTCCGCGAAATTAGAGAATGAAACCACGCTCAGCAACCATTATGGACGCGGAACCAATAAAATTGAGATAGAGAAAGATTCGACAAGCAGATGCAATATGTATAATTGACAGACAGGAAAACGGTTCTGTCCGCCTCTGCAAAAAAAGGTCTCCGGCTTTGTACACCGGAGACCTTTCGTGTTCTGTAGAATCAGTATTGCGAAAATGATTTGGACACAAACTCCATCACAAGGGGAAGTTCCATCCGCCAATACGTCCATGTATGGCCGCCGTCTTTTACGCGGTATTCGTGCGGAATCTCACTCTTTCTGAACGCAATATGCAACAGGCTATTACCTTCGTACAGAAAATCGTCGTCGCCACAACTGACATACCAACGGACTCTTTTAATCTTATCCAAATCGTCTTTCGAGGCATTGCTTAATATGCCTTCAATGCTATGACGTTTGAAATACGTTTCGATTTGCGCGTCGGTCGCTTTCTGGGCGGCATCCCCCAAACGTCTTTTCTGCTCTTCGATGTTCCAGTTCCCGGTCGAGGCGCTCAACGGAGCGGCAGCGGCAAACAGTTCGGGATGGTGCAGGGAATAGAAAATCGTTCCGCCGCCACCCATCGAAAGCCCGGCAATGGCGCGGTAACGGCGGTCGATGCGCACCCGGTACGTCTTTTCGATATGAGGAATCAATTCCGTAAAAAAGAAATCTTCATAGTTGAAATCGCCCCGGATATCATTAAAATAACCCCGCCTTCCGGTATCCCCGTCCGGCATGACAATAATCATCCGCGCGGCTTTCCCCGCGGCAATCGTTTCGTCCGCAATATGCTGCACCTGACCAAACTGCACCCAACCGGTATGGTCGTCGCCCGAACCGTGAAGCAGATACAATACCGGATAGCTCTGATCCGACTCGTTATAGCCCGGCGGCAGATAAATCGCATATTTACGCTCCATTTTCAGGACATCACTCTTTACGGTCCGTGTTTCAAAAACCTGACCGCCTTGTTGCGCGATAGCTACAGAGGCTATACCCAGCAACATAACTACATTCAAAATTAACTTTTTCATCGCATTCTTTTTTTTATGATACATTCAATTAAACTACTTCAAAAACGGTTTTGGGGTTGTCCCCTTTTGCTTTGGGAACGTCCCTTTTTACTTTGGGAACGTCCCGAACTACTTTGGGAACGTCCCGAACTGCTTTGGGAACGTCCCGAACTGCTTTGGGAACGTCCCGAATTGCTTTGGGAACGTCCCGAATTACTTTGGGAACATCCCGAATTACTTTGGGAACGTTCCGAACTACTTTGGGAACGTCCCGAACTGCTTTAAGAACGTTCCGAACTGCTTTCGGGTTATCCCGAATAGTCTTTGGGGCGTCCCCAATTCTTCATTTATTGGACAATTGTTGAGCAGCCAACACCAAAAACATATAGTGTGAAGAGCCGCCGCCCAACACATATTCCGTTTGTTGCCAAAGGAATGGGAACACCAACAGTTCCGGGTAATCAGGACGTATCAAAGCCGTCCCGGAGATAACGCCTCCCGGAATATAAGACCAGTCGGCACGGTTCAAGCCATAACCGACGGTGGCCGATTTGGCCCCGACGCCCGATGCAAACGACGAGGTGTTTGAGCCGGGATGACATCCCAGCACAAAATTCAACGCATTATAAACGAAATCCGGCCCGAAGATGTCGGGATAAGCCGTATGCAAAAAGTAATGGCGATACCCCAACGCCTGAATATCCCAACCGGCGCCCCAGATGCGCGGACGGTAAGGAATGCCGTAAGGCGTCTCCCGCCCTTGCTTCTCCAACTCATCGCGGAAAGCAGGCAAAGCGTCCCGGATGGCTTTGGTGAACTTTTTATCATTCAGAACCTTCTCCGCACGCCCGGTAAACCACCCTACCCGGCTGATGTTTTCAGCAATGTATTTTGTTTCGGACAACAGATAATCTTTGTACTCCTTTTCGCCGGTGGTAAGGAACAGCTCGGTAGCTGCGTGAACCTTCGATGCTTTGGAACGGTTGTCCGTTTCCGTCACTTTATAAATCTCACGGGCGGCCTCCAGCGCCTGCACGCTCAGGGTGTCATTAAAGCCTTTCAATACGCGCGAAGCGGCAGCCAGTTCGGCGGCTGTCGTCAATTCGCGGGTGGGATTGTTTTCCGTGAACACCCAGCGGTCGTCCTCATTCCCCATCACGCCGTCGGTCATTGCACCGGCATCGCCCAGCATCACATACTGGCGGAGGTCGTTGCAGATAATCCCCCGGTAAAGGCGTCCCAACGAACGGTAAGCGCCGACGACGGACAAAGCGCCGTTTTCAACCTGTTGCAGAATATCGGCTTTCCCATCCGGCTGGTGGATTTCGGCGACATGGTTAATCTGGTCGATGGACGTAGCGTCGCACTCCGGATGAAAGGCTTCGCAGGCCAAGGCCAGGATATACGTTTCGCCCGCCTGCGATTCCACGCGGAGGTCAAAGTCGCCCGCATCGTGCCACCCGCCGATATTGAGGCCGGGAACAATCTCGCCGGCGTGGTATTTCGTCAGCGTGGACGGGCCTTGCACATAACCGTCAATATGGTTGAAATCCGTACGCGCCATTTGAGCGTCATCCTCATGGCAAAGGTCATGCCACACGCGATACTTCTCATTGACACGGATATGGCACATCTGTACCGGAAGGAAATATTCCAATACCGGCTGCCATGCGCCCCGGTCATATACATCGCCGGCAATGCGGAAAATCGAAGAAACAGAGGCGCCGTAATGCACCTGGTAAAGACCTTCTTCCTTCACGTCCGTGAAATCGAATTTCAGGTAGTTGTAACGGAGAAATTGCCCCCACTCCCCTCCTGTCGCCGAAAGAACTTCCCGCTCTCCTTCCTCCGTGATTTTATACAGAGCCGGTTTCGCCCGCCCCGAATCGCGTTTATCCAATTCGATAACCGCCACTTTGGGCTGGTTGGGATGATAGCCCAACTGGGACGTCTGGATAACCGGCGTGTAGGTCCAATCGTCCACCACATTCGGCGTAATCACCCATTGAACGGCGCCTTTGGTCGCGCCCGCCGCTATTTCGCTGCGAACAACAAACCAGCCGTTGTTATGGTTCATCCGCCCGTCATATAACTTCATTTCTGCATTTTTCGATTCAATCGTGAACTTATGGTAGAGGTCATCGGGACGAACCGTAAAACGTTTCCCCGCGGCATACGGTTCGGCAATAATATCATCGGCGATAATCGGATTATACCCATGCCCATGCCCCGACAAATGTGCCGCATCGGCTTTAGGCGCCGGATTATAATTGCCGGTAAAGGAATAGTTGGCCGTTTGCGAAAGCGTCGGCCCGTTAGGTTGTTGCGGGAAAATCCCTTGCTTGCTGTCCATAATCCAGGGCTTACCAAACAAGTCTCCCGGAAATAATTCAAAGTTAAAACCAACCTTTCCGATTAACTCCGCCGGAATGGGAGTATCCAAATCGACCGTGATAATGACCGAGCGGCCTTCGCCCCTGACCGTCACCGTGTAATCGAAGCGGTAATCAGGATAAATCATCGGGTTAAAGCCCTGCAAGTGCCGGGAAGAATCCGGGAAACTCAGCCGGGCCGTAATGGTATTGCCCGGCACGTCCAATTTACGATCCCGCTGAACCGGCACCGGCTGCCACTGCCCCGGCGTCGCTTCCAACCGTACATCGCCATTGGTAGCCACCCGGTTGCCGTGCATGATAATACACACGCCGCCCTGGTGTCCTTCGGGATAAATATCATCAAAAGCCATCACATCAACTCCTTTATTCTGGAAATACCCCAAATTGGTAAGCTGAAACTGCTGGGAAACGATCGGGTGAGACAAAGCCAACCCAAGAACCGGTAATAAATACTTCACGTTTTTCATAGCATATACTTTTCCGTCTTGTTACAATCTATAATAGTCGCTTCCGAAAATTCCTTATCGAAATATCCGCCTACGACCGATGTATCTATATAAACCCGTTGTATCATATTGTTTTTCTAAAACATTTGAATACAAAGATACAAATAGTTTTTAAAATTCAGTGTGTTTCTGACTTGAAAAGTCGGATTTTCATAACCGTATGCCAAACAAAGTGCGACATACGGTAAACAAAGAATCCTTGAATCTTAGTCCATTTCCAGATAACACCACAGTGGATAATGGTCTGACGCAGCGAATTTATTCACCGTTGCGCGGGAAGATTTCATGTTGGCGGAATGCAGAATATGGTCGATCCGGAACCAGAAAAAGTTCTGGTTGTACGTGATTCCGAAGCCATTCCCCGATTCCTCGAACGAATCAATCAGCGAACCGCGTACCGTCCGGTAGGAATAGGAAACCGGCGTATCGTTAAAGTCGCCGCACACAATGATATAATCCCCTTCCAAGTTGCGAATCTCTTCGGCGACAATATCCGCCTGTTCCGCCCGGATCAGGAAGGCGGAACCTAATTTGCGCTGAATCGTTTCCTTCAGGCCGTCGAACGTATCGGCATTGATATTCTTGATAAAATCCTCATATTTCGTCCGGTCTTCCATTGTCAGTTTAAACGATTCCAGATGGTTGTTCACGACTGTCACTTTTTCCCCATTGACATCAATCTCATGAACCGTCGAGCCGTTAAACGAACTGTCATAGTGCATTTTCCATGATTTAAGAATCGGATATTTTGAAAAAATGGCCATCCCCACCGTATATTTGCTGTAGTGTACCAGCGGCAAATGGTAATAATAAGGATACATACTAAACACGTTCAGCGCCTTATCCAAAGTCATGGCATTGCTTCCCTCCGCCGTCCT
>JAISJX010000279.1 GCA_031261145.1 Tannerella sp. | reverse complement strand
CTACCTGTATTAATAAATCTACTGAAGCCTATTTATGGAATTTCTTTCATTATGCAAAAGAGAAGGAAATAAATGAAAAAAGAACAATCGGTTATCCTTTCAAGTTTTTAATTGATTATGGAATAGAAAAAGGTATGTTTGATGATTCTTTTGTGGAAAATAGAGAAGAATTTTATAAAAAAAATGGGAAATATTTACATGACAAAGTTGACTTTAACCTTTTATAGTTTGGTAATCAGCAAAAACAGTGCATGAGATACATTAGCCTTTCCCGAAAGAACTCCCTGTTTTGTGGCAGTCATGTCGGTGCCAAAAGAACCGCGTTGATTTATTCCCTTGCCTGCTCTTGCAGACTCAATAGTATTAATACTTCGCCGATGTGTTGAATCAATTGGCATACATCAATGCAAATGACAAAGACGGGATATTCCTAAATCTCCTGCCCAACAACCGGGCTGAAAGATCATCAGTA
This sequence comes from Tannerella sp., assembly GCA_031261145.1. The sequence goes on along the minus strand of JAISJX010000279.1, from coordinate 5,959 downwards.
AATTTATAGAAATCTATACCAACGATGACGACTTCTGTATCGTAGAGACGCTTACGTTTCTAATACCCGATGATAGATTAAAAGCTAAGTAAACGACCGGAACAACGACTAAGGTCAAGAGCATAGAGCTGGATAAGCCGCCTATAATAACCCAGGCCATCCCGTTCTTTAACTCGGCGCCGTTGCCTGATGCCAAAGCGATAGGCAACATTCCAAATATCATGGCAAACGTAGTCATCAATATAGGGCGTAAACGAACTTTACCTGCCTCTATTAAGGCATGATACACATCCATCTTATTTTCAAATCTCATACGTTTCGCGAAATCTACGAGCAAGATGGCATTCTTGGCAACCAAGCCTATCAGTACGATTAGCCCGATCATACTGAATATCGTTAAGTCATTCATGGTTAGCGCCAAAGCAAGGAAAGCGCCGATAAGGGATAGCGGAATGGAAAACAAGACAACTACGGGATCAAGCAGGGAATCGTACAGCACTACCATTATCAGATAAATCAGTACAATGGCAGCAATGAAGGCGAATCCCAGGCTACCGAAAGCCGAAGATTGAAGATCCATCATCCCGGTCGGTTTAATCGTTACGCCATCAGGCGCTTTACCTTTGATAGCTGTCGTTATTTCAGTACCAACCGTTCCTACAGGTCTCCCAACTACATTGGATTTTACGGTGATAGACGAGATACGGTCTGTGCGTTCCAAAGCCGACGGCCCCAGTCCGTATGAGATGTCTGCTATTTCATTCAACTCAATCAGTTCGCCATTTCTGTTTATCAGGCTCAGACGGGAGACATCTTCAGGGCGTGAACGGTCGAAGTTATCAATACCTATGCGGATATCGTACTCGAAATTACCATCACGGAATTTGGAATCGTTATTGCCGGCAAAGGCTATGCGAAGTGTAGAACCTACATCGGCAACGGATAATCCTACCTTAGCCATTTTAGCACGGTCAAGTTTCACCTGTACTTCCTGGCGCGGGTCGTCAATAGAATACTTTGCATCGGCTGTTCCCGGAGTGCGACGAATTACATCCAAAACCATAGCTGCCGTTTGTTGCACCTGCTCTATATCGGCGCCTTGAACAACTAACTGAATCGGTTCGGACGTATTGCCGCTTGTAGAGGCAACGACGGTCTGGGCGCGAACACCGGGAACTGCCTGCATGATCTCTGCTTTTATTTGTTGAGCAAATTTTTCCACACTCATGTCCCTGTCTTTCTTGTCGACCAATTGTACTGCAATAGTTGATACATTGTTCTTTGAACTATTATTTGTAGACATTCCGACATTCGTATATACGCGTTTCACCTCCGGCTTGCTGTTTATTATTTTTTCTATCTGCATAGTAACTTGATTGTTCTGATAGATGGTTACTTGCGGATTCATATCCAGATTGACGGTAAATTCCCCTTTATCGGCTTCAGGCATGAAGGCAAAACCAATGAAACCGGCAGGAAGTAAGGCTATTGAACCAATAAATAGGATAGTGGCTGTGAGTAGCACAATCGTTTTGTGGCGTAAACTAACCTCTAATATAACGATATAGGCATTTTTAATAGAGTTAAAGCTATTCTCTACCAGATTAGAAAAACGAGCGTATAGCGTAAGCTGCGTACGTTCCGATAGTTTCCCGAAGCGTGACATCATAAGCGGAGTTACGGTAAACGACACCAAAAAACTGCAAAGTACAGTAATAAGAATAGGTATAGAAAACTCTTTCAACATATTGCCAATCAGTCCACCTGCAATAGCTAACGGTACGAATGCAATTACAATAACAAGTGTAATGGCCAGACAGGTAGCCATTATCTGCCGACATCCCTCGAGGGCAGCCTCCCATTTAGACTTTCCCATTTCCAATTGATGGAAGATAGCTTCCACCACCACAATCGAGTCGTCTACGAGTATGCCGACGACTAATGATAAAGCCATCAGAGACATCATATTGAGAGAATATCCCAGTATATACAAAACGATAAAGGAGGGGATGATGGACAAGGGAACACTGAACATAATAATAAGAGCGCTTCGCAAATCGTGCAGAAAAAGAAAGCATATTAGAGCAACAATCAGAATGGCTAACGCAAGGTCTGTTATGACCGAGTTGACGGATGCCTTGGTATAAACGGAGTCGTCAGTCGCAATCTCGAAATGCACTCCGTCGGCAGTATATTCTTTTTCAATGGCAGCCAGTTCTGCTTTAGTCAAATCGGCTACCTGAAGGCCATTGGCGTCGGCTTGCTTCTGTACAGAGATGCCAATGGCAGTACGTCCATCCATGCGGTTAATCAGTTTTTGTTCGGCTACGCCGTCTTCCACATCCGCTATGTCTGCTACTTTTACTTCGCCCATTGTTGGCGTCGATAGGATTACGGTTTGGCGAAGCTCGTCGAGATTTGCATATTTGGCAGCCAGGCGGACGGAATAAATGGCGCCTGTATTCTCCACATTACCTACCGGAATCTCCATATTGGCCGATTGAATGGCTTGCAAGGCTTGCAGTATGGAAAGATTGTAGGCCTGTAATTTCTGGGCGTCGATGTTGACTTTTATTTCTCGTTTGGTTCCACCTGTCATCCTTACTGCACCTACACCGGGAACTTTGTTAAGACGAGGCTGGATGCGGTCTTCCACTAATTTATAGAACTCGGTAGACGGCATAGACGACAAAGCAGCCAAGTTTAAAATAGCCTTTTCATCCAAAGCATACTTTTCTATCGACGGATCTATTATCTCGGTAGGCAGTTGAGACTTGATGGCGTTGATCTTACGCTGCGCATCCTGAACACCTTGGTTGGGGTCGGCTCCCTCGTTCAAATCAATGGATACAATGGACAGCCCTTCGAGCGATGTCGATGATATATTATGCAGGTTTTCCATGGTCGAAAGGGCATCTTCTATTTTTTGTGTCACAGATGTTTCTACCTCCGAAGCGCCGGCGCCGGGATAGATAGTTTGCACCGTAAGTGCGGCAAGTTCGAACTTTGGAAGCAGGTTGCGGTTGAGCAGACTAAAACAGATTAACCCGCTAAGCGCTACTATCGTGAAGACAACTACAATAAGTAGCGGCTTCTTTATGGATGTTTCAACTATGGATGGCATAATATGTAGTATTTAATTTATGATGGATATTGTTGCTCCGTTCATCAGATTGATTTGCCCGTTGGTTACGACCCGGTCTCCTTCGTTGATGCCGGAAGTTACTTCGAGGTAGGCGTTATCTTCGCGTCCTGTATGGATACGAACGAGTTCAACCGTTTCTCCCTTTACAACATAGACGGAAGGATCTTTCATACTGCTGACAATAGCGTCGCGGGGAATCATCAATGTTTTGCCCGTTTCACTCATATCCATGCGCACCTTTACATACGTTCCGGCTTTTAGCGGGTTTTTACTGCTATTAGCCATGATGATTTCTACAGGAAACGTGTGCGCATTGCTGCCTTGCGGACTGATACTGGCTATGTTCCCCTTGAAGGTTACACCCGGATACACTTGGGCGCTGACATTCACTTCCTGCCCTTTGTTGATCTGATAAACAGTAGATTCTGATACGGCTAATGATATTTTCAGTTGGGCTACATCAGCCATTGTGGCTATGGAGGTTCCCGGATTTACATAAGCGCCCACTTCCGTATTTTTGGAAGTAATAACCCCGCTAAAGGGGGCAACTATTTGCGTATCTTCCCATTGTTTTTTCGCATTTTCCAACTGAATGGAAGCATTTTCCAAACCTATTTTCATTTCACGGAGCTGGTTTTCGGAAACGGCGTCGGCTTTGCGTAATATCTGGTAACGGTCATAGTCTTCCTTATATTTCTTGTAATTCAGCTCAGCATTTTCAAGAGCCAAACGTTTGTACGTGTCGTCTACTTTAGCCAGAACAGTACCTTTGCTTACGTAGTCGCTTACCGAGAAGTTCACTTTAACAATTTTGCCTGCGCTTTCCGAAGCTACAACGACTTCTTTCTGCGGCTCTGTCATACCGACCCATTCCCATTGGCGGCTTGTTTCCCGCACTTGGGCTGTGGCTACGGTTACGGCAATCCGGTCATCGGCGGTTTTCTCTTCCTTCCGGCTGTCTATTTCTTTTTTGTTGCTTGCCAGCGTAAAAGCCATTGCGCCGAACAGTGCAATTACGATTGTTCCGATGATAACTGATTTCTTTTTCATGGCTGTCCTATTTTATTTGTTAATTAAATTTCTGATTTCACCGTTGAGCGACAAGATGTTCAACTCAGCTTCTTTATAGTTATATAGTGCGCTCAGGTAGTTGGCCTGTGCATTGTTTAATCCCATTTCGTCTTGCAATAAATCGCTCATGGTAGCTAAACCTTCGCGGTATTTTAGTGCCGTTTCCCGATAGACTTTCTCGGCCAAAGCAATATTCTGCTTTTGACGTTGCACGTTGCTTTGGTGATTTTTGTAGTTGTTTCTTGCATTTTGGTAATTCACGCTGAAACTCTCTTTGGTATTATCCAGAGTCAGGCTTGTCCGTATGTAATCCAGCTTGGCTTGTCTGGACTTCGAGCGTTTCTCCATGCCATCGAAAACAGGTATCTTCAGGCTTATGCCGATGTAAGACGAGGCGAACCATTGGTTCTCGAGGCTGTCTTGGAAATAGTTTCTGAAGTTTTGTCTCAATCCCTGTTGCGAGTACTGGCCTGTAAGGGAAAGAGTAGGCAGATAACCGGCTATTGTCATCCGTTGATTCAGTCGGTTGATTTCTTTTTCCGACTCAAGCATCCGTATATCAATGTGATTTGAAAAGTCAGTGATACGTTCGGGCGTGTGTATCAGCAAAGGCATTTCGGCTGTATCTGTCAGGATGATGCTTTCTTCGAGCGGTATTTCCAGCATGTATTTGAGTAGGTTCAATTGTTGTTCAAGGGTGGTTTCCGTATTGCTTCTTTGCGTGTAGAGGTTTTCCAGATTTACGCTTACCCGGTCGTAATCCACCTGCTTGCCCATGCCATTGTCTACCCATACTTTCACGATGTCGCTCAACTGCTTGCTGCGGGCTATGTTTTCTTCCACCAAACTCATTTGCCTGGTCGTAGTAAGCGATAAGAAATAAAGCTTCGATATCTCTAAGGCCAGTTCCTCTGCTGCTTTCTCAACGCCCAAACCTTTCTGCGCTTTCATCTTTTTGGAAATTTGCAAGGCCGTTAGCAACGTTTTATTGTAAAGCACCATATTCAGGTCGAGGGCTGCATTGGTTACGTAGTTAGAGCCTATTTTGAGTACAATGTTAGTACCCGGCTGTCCGGCAAACTCACCTGAAAGAAGTGTAACCGGCAGGCTCAGGTTGTCCTGAAAACCTCCGTTTATCTTGGCTTTTGGCAATAAGGCTGCGAGTGATTCACTCACGTTATGCCCGCTCTTCTCATGCTCAATGCGAGCTGTCTGCATGTTGATGTTCCTCTCTACTGCTGTTTGCACACAGGCCTGCAGCGACAGTTCAACAGGTTGCTGCTGGGCAAACAACCACGAACAACTAAATCCTATACATGCGATTGCGATAATCATTGATTTCATAATTTCTCTGTTTTTAAATGATGGGACAAAGAAACGGCTGAAATTTCGCAGCTACAAGGTCAAAAGAGCCTTGCTGTTGGACGAAAGTTCGCTTTTAGTATTATTTGTCGCATAAATGTCCTATATTTGCGAAAAAAACAAAGAATGGATAAGCTAATAGAAACTTTAAACAGTCATATCGAAGTAAATGCCGCTTCAATAGGAGATGATTTGGTGTTGTTTGAAAATCCGATGATTCCATCTGCATTTAATTTTCCTTTTAAATTGAATGTTGTCATTGCTACAATCTGCACCGAAGGCTGTCTGAAAGGAGTAATCAACCTGAAGCCATTCACCGCACAATCGCCTTGCCTTATTATTGTTCTTCCCGGACAGATATTGCAGTATGAATCTGTTAGT
>JAISJX010000274.1 GCA_031261145.1 Tannerella sp. | reverse complement strand
AAAATGGCGATTCTCACAAACAGCTTCTTGCCAGAAGTCGATACCTGCTCTTCAAATCTGCGGATAAATGGACTGAAAAACAAAAGCAGAGAGCCAAACTGCTTTTTGAACTTTATTCGGATATTAAAAAAGCGTATTCGATTACACATTCCCTGAGAATGATTTTTTCCAAGAACACGATCAAAGATGCTGCCCGTTTAAGTCTTGCCAGATGGTACGACCAAGTAGCTCAATCAGAATTTAAGTCATTCAACACGATCGCTGCGACAGTTTATGAACACTATGATGAAATCTTAAACTTCTTCATCAACCGTTCTACTAATGCTTCTGTTGAATCTTTCAATGCTAAGATAAAGGCTTTTAGAGCTTCGCTAAGAGGGGTGACGGATATTAAATTCTTCCTGTTTAGATTGGCTAATATTTATGCCTAAACACAGGGTTTTACTGCTGAGCCTTCAATTGACTATATTGGACAGTATCTTTAACGGTTAGTTGCCTTAAGTTGATAACTGTGGATAGTATCCCGGCCATTCGGTCGGCAGGTTATGTTTCGCTCTCTTCTATATAAGAAATCCATTTTTTATTTTTATGGGGCTGACCAAAAAGTCCAAAATTCGTTTTTAACACTTTCAATTTGAAGCTATTCAAGTCATATATTAACAAACTGTAAGTGCAAAGGCGATATATTAGCCTCTAACTTACGAATTGCAACTTTTTGAAAAGCGCTTCTGACTTTTTGGTCAGCCCCTTTGCACAATCAAAAAGTTGCATTTATAACTTGAATGTGCGATAAACGCCGTCCATCACGCAAAAAACTCGTGGGGCTGACCAAAAAGTCTGGTTTCGTCATTGCGAACCGTTAGGTGAAGCAATCCAGTCTATTGATTTTCAATGGATTGCTTCGGACTTCGCCCTCGCAATGACGGAATTGCATACTTTTTGGTTAGCCCCAATATCTTGGTAGCCGTGGTGTTTTAACCCACTGAACAGATGCACGGAACAAAACGGCGCCACGTTAGCGGCGCAATCTTGAACGACACGGGAAGATACATCAATCGAAGAAATAATCATTAATTACCCCGTTGGTGGGATATATGAATTCGTCCCAGCGGGGTCCGGACAATTTTATTTACGCCACCGGAGTTATCTTTAACCAAAGTTCAGATTATTTTGGGGACTCTTTTTTCAAGGCGATCCGGTTTTGGAATATTCCGGTTTCAACATTTTTGCCGGAGCGGAATGTCGTTTTTGAAAAAAAAGGTGTATTTTTCTCCTTTTTATCCGAAATAAGTCGCCTTATATGGTTAATCTATGTTAATCCGCGAGTTTTTATCTTTTTATCTATTTCCCAATTTAGAAAAATAAAGTAGCTTTGCACTTTGAAGATACATATTGGTTTTTGAGTTCAATTTTGCCGTGTAGATTATGATTAAGACTAAATAATAACAATTAAAAAGAAAAGGATTATGAACAAAAAAATTTTGATGCCACTGCTTGCATTGGCGACTATTATCGCTTTTGGTTCCTGTTCGGGGAAACTAAAGCCGTTATCGGAACAGTACATTAAAGCTGAACCTCAGCCATTGGAAGCAATTGGCGGTCAGGTTCCTGTGACCATTAGCGTGACTTATCCGGCTAAGTGGTTTAACAAAAATGCTGTAGTAACCGTCACACCGGTGCTTCGTTATGCAACCGGCGAGACATGGGGTACGGCCTACACCTATCAGGGCGAAAAAGTAAAAGCGAACAACCAGGCTATCCTGTATAGCAGCGGTGGGAACGTAACGCTGAAATCTTCATTCAAATACAAACCTGATATGAAGAAATCGGAATTGTACCTTACTTTTGACGCCAAGATTAAAAACAAAGCCGTCAAATTGCCGGATATCAAGATTGCAGACGGCGTTATTGCCACATCTGCTTTGGCTGACGCCGGTACGGCGAATGCTGCTATCGGGCCGGATAAGTTCCAGCGTATCATCAAAGAAGCTTATGATGCCAACATCTTATTCCTGATCCAACAAGCCGAATTGCGCACGAAAGAATTGAACAAAGAGGAAGTGAGCGAATGGAAAGACATCGTTGAAAATGCAAACAGCGCTCCGAACCAGAACATTGCCGTTGAAATTTCGGCTTATGCTTCTCCCGACGGTGGTGTGAAACTGAACGACGCACTGGCCGGCAAACGGGAGGCTAATACAACCAAATACTTGGAGAAAGAGTTAAAAAAACGTAATATCGATCTGCCTGTTGATGCGCACTATACCGCTCAGGACTGGGATGGCTTCCAAAAATTGGTTTCTCAATCCAACTTGCAGGATAAAGACCTCGTATTGCGCGTGTTGTCAATGTACAAAGACCCGGTTGAAAGAGAACGTGAAATCAAAAATATCTCTGTCGTTTACAAATCGCTGGCTGACGAAATTCTTCCGCAGTTACGTCGTTCCCGTTTGATTGCCAATATCGAAATCATCGGCAAATCGGATGACGAAATCAGCAAGTTAGCACAAAGTAATGCAAATGCGTTGACCATTGAAGAACTGCTCTATGCTGCTACATTAACTAATAAGATTGCCGACAAAGAATCAATCTACAGCAAATCCAGCCAGTTGTTCCCGAACGATTACCGTACATGGAACAATGTCGGTGTAGAACGTTTTGCCACCGGTGATTTGTCAAAAGCCGAAGAATTATTCAACAAATCCAACAGTGTGAAGAGCAATAGCGAAGCCAACCTGAACTTAGGTTTGATCGCATTGACCAAAGGCGACAACGCCAAGGCTCAACAATTGTTCGGCAACGCTTCGGGCGTGCCTGAATTAGCCGAAGCATTAGGCGTACTGTACTTGGAACAGGGCGAATATGCAAAAGCAGTTAGCTCTTTCGGCGCAGCCAAGACCAACAATGCCGCATTAGCCCAGATTCTGTCAAAAGATTACAGCAAAGCATCCCAGACATTAAATGCCGTTCCGAATGCCGACGGTATTACCGATTATCTGAAAGCCGTAGTTGCCGCTCGTACAAACGATACCAACGGTGTAGTCAATAATCTGAAAGCCGCTATCGCTAAGAAACCGGAACTGGCTAAAGAGGCCGCTATCGACCTTGAATTTGCAAAATATGCTGCAAATTCAGCCTTTACAGGTTTGGTAAAATAAATTATTGAAACGTTCCGTTCGCGGAACCGATCTTAAAAAGACAAGGCGGGATTTCCTTTTTCAGGAGATTCCGCTTTTGTTTTGTCCCGCCTTACGCGCCTCCCGTCGTACGCATCTGTTTTTTTTCAAAATATACCCTCAAGAGGGTATTGTCTGTATGGACAATGTTTTGTATTTTTGTTGAGTTTTAGCGGAATACATTTTTAAAGAGTAAAGATATGGCAAAAGTAGCAAGACAATTAACGGATCTGATAGGCAATACGCCTTTATTGGACATCACGAATTACAACATAAACCTGAGCCTGAGAGCCAGGCTTATAGCGAAGTTGGAATATTTCAATCCGGCAGGCAGTGTGAAGGATCGCATTGCGCTTGCCATGATTGAGGACGCCGAGCAGCGGGGACTTCTCCAGCCGGGCGCCGTCATTATTGAGCCGACCAGCGGAAACGCCGGAATCGGATTGGCCTTTGTATCTGCGGTCAAAGGGTATAACCTCATACTGACTATGCCTGAGACGGTTAGTGTGGATCGCCAGAACCAGTTAAAAGCGTTTGGCGCAAACTTAGTCCTGACTCCGGGGCCGGAAGGCATGAGGGGCGCTACCCAAAAGGCGGAAGAACTCCGAAACAGCATTTCCGGCGCGGTCATCCTGCAACAATTTGAGAATCCGGCCAATCCTGCATGTCACGAAAAAACGACCGCCGAAGAAATATGGCGGGATCTGGACGGTGAAGTGGATATTTTTGTAGCCGGAGTGGGTACCGGAGGAACAATCAGCGGCGTTGGCGCAGGACTGAAGGCGCATAACCCCAACATACAAATTGTCGCCGTGGAACCGGTAGAATCGGCCGTTATCACCGGTGGAAAACCGGGATTCCATAAGATACAGGGACTTGGGGCCGGATTCGTTCCCAAAACGTATCATCCGGCGGTGGTAGATATGGTGCTTCCCGTGAGCAGCGATGACGCTATTCGGACAAGCCGCGAACTGGCGCGACGGAAAGGTCTTCGCGTCGGCATCTCTTCCGGCGCGGCCGTATATGCCGCAGCCGAACTGGCGCAATTATCCGGGAACGCAGGAAAAACCATCGTCGCTCTATTG
>JAISJX010000265.1 GCA_031261145.1 Tannerella sp. | reverse complement strand
GTTCAATCTACCATTTGGGGTAATGTGGGACGCATGAAAAGTTGGGGTTCGGACGGAACAGCCAGTTACCACAGAAAATTCGGCGATTTTGATGTGGAAGTGAGAGGTAACTTTACCTTCACACGCGACAAAATTCTTGATTACGATGAGGTGATACCTCGCTATCCCTATCTGGCGCGCAAAGGTTCCAGCAATGGCGTAACGCGGGGATTGATAGCGCTCGGTCTCTTCAAGGACGAGAATGACGTAAAAAATAGCCCGACACAATTCGGAAAAGTGCTTCCGGGAGACATCAAGTATCAGGATGTTAACGGAGATGGCATTATCGACAGTTACGATATTTTGCCCATAGGCAATTCCCGCGTTCCCAAGGTTCAGTACGGTTTTGCCGCCTCTGTCGGATGGAAAGGAATTGACATTAATGTGTTTTTTCGCGGGTCCGGACAAACGGACTTCTTCTACGGCGGAAACGGATTTTATCCCTTCGCAGGCGAAAAAATCGGCAACGTGCTGACCATTGTCGGCGACCAAAAAAACCGCTGGACTCCGGCATCTTATTCGGGAAACCTTTCAACGGAAAATCCCAATGCGCGTTTTCCGCGACTGACTTACGGCGACAATCTCAACAACAACCGTGCTTCTACTTTTTGGTTAGCTGACGCAAGTTTCCTGCGCTTCAAAACATTGGAAATCGGATATACTGTGCCGCAGAAGTTGCTTTCGCGCATCTATATGAAAAACTTGCGCATCTCGGCGCTTGGCGACAATCTCTATGTTTGGGACAAGATAAAACTTTGGGATCCCGAACAGGCATCCGGCAACGGCGCTGTCTATCCCTTGACCCGTTCGGTTACATTCACACTTCAAATGACCTTTTAATCATTTAAAACAGTAAAATTATGATATTCAATTTAAAAAAGAAAATAATGTACATGGCGACAGTTGTATTCACAACCGCTTCAATGCTGATGAATACTTCGTGTGATTACCTTGATATCGATCCTTACATCACAGATTTGTTTACGCTCGATACCATTTTTAAAAAACAGGAATACACGCAGGAATACCTTAATAATGTTTACAGTTATTTGGTTGACTACGGCTCGTATCGCCCCAATCCCGCCGAAGGTAACCGTACCATGCCCTGGATGCCTATCGCAGATGATTGTGTGGCGGGTTATAAACGTGTCGGTGGCGATGCACAAGCATTCGCCTACTGGTCGAACAATGAAGCAACTCCTGAATTTATAAATTCATCGGCTTACAACCGTTGGAACACTTTTTATGAAGGCATTCGCCGCGCCAATACATTTCTTATGCGCGTAAACGAATGTGAAGAAGTTACGCCCATCAAGCGGCAAGAATGGATAGGAGAAGCCATGTTTGTGAAAGCGTCAATTTATTTTGAACTGATGCTTGCCTGGGGACCGATACCGATTGTGCCGGACAAACCGGTGGATTTCGATACGTCCATCGCCCAGTTGATGGTTGAACGCAATACATGGGATGAATGTAGCGATTATGTGGAAGCGTTGTTGAATCGCGCTATTGAGTTACTGCCCGATAGTCGTCTTGATGTATCGGAAACAGGTAAGGCAACAAAAAACGCTGCCCGTGCCATACTCTCACGTCTGACACTATATACTGCCAGCCCCCTCTTTAACGGACAAAATCACGAATTTTTGTCATGGACAAATAATGACGGCACGCCTTATCTAAATCCGAATTTTGACGCAGAAAAATGGGCGAAAGCCGCCGCTGTCGCAAAAACGCTCGTTGACTTGAAACCTAACGCCCTTTATACCGTATCGAAAAAAGAAAATACACCTGATGCCCCTGTTCCGGCAGATGAACAAGCCGACTTTCCCGCAGGTGCAGGCGGTATTGACCATTTCCATTCTTACAAGGATATGTTTGACGGTGAATGTGTACAGGCTTCAACCAATCCCGAACTGCTATTTACAAAACAGCGCTCGGACGTGAACAGCTTTACCCGTTATATGGATCCGGGTATGATTGACGGATGGAGCGGCTTCTATTTTCCGCAACGTATTGTTGACTTGTATTACATGGCGGATGGTTTCGACATCAATCATTCAAGCAATGAATATCCTTATGAATCAAATGGTTATACCACACGCGATTCCACGTGGTCGGGAGATCGCATGACCGATGGATTCACGCTGCTTACCAATACCCGCAATTGGTACGCAAACCGTGAAATGCGTTTTTACGCTACCGTAGCCTTCAATAATTCATTCTATCCGTCCACCTCAACCCCTCCCAATCTGGTAGGCGCCGATGGTAAAACAGCGCTGTTCTTTAGCAATTCCCTCAGCGGAAAGGACGCGGCAGCCCTACGTCCCTCGACTGGGGGAGAAGAATATGCAATGACCGGCTATCTGTGTCGTAAATTCACCCACTATGAAGATTCGTGGATGAGCAACGGACGCCGCAAATTGAAATACGGTATCAACTATCGTATGGCAGAGGTTTATCTCAATTATGTAGAGGCAATGAACGAATTGGACAATAGTTACACGGTAGGCAATGTAAGTGTTACGCGCGACGAAGCCGAAATGCGACGCTGCTTCAATCTCATTCGTCACCGCGCCGGATTACCGGGCATTACCGCTGCCGACGTCAGTAATAAACAACGCATGCGCGACCTTATCGAACGGGAACGCCTCATTGAAATGATGTGGGAAGGTCGCCGTTATTTCGACACCCGCAGGAATAAAAAAGCGATGGTTTATGAAAACGAACCTGTAATGGGTCTTAATGTTAGCGCTCGCACTTCTGCACCTGAAAGTTTTTATACTGTGGTACGCGCCACCGAACGCAACTACCTCTACAAAGTATTCACTACCCGGCAAACGTTTTGGCCTATTCCCAAAAGTGAAATAGACAAGAACTACAATCTTGACCAAATACCCGGATATTAAAATGATTATAAATATGTACAAACGTTATAACAATTCAAAAATGATGACAAAGATAAAATTATTAAGCGTTTCCTTGTGTTTGATGTTGTTAGCCGCCTGTTCTAACGAGGTGGATTTCGGCGAACAATACAAAAAGACGGTTTACATCGTCAACGCAACCGACTATACAGGCGACCATTCTTATGCCGCCGAGAACGATGCAATCGTGATTTCAATCTATTGCGCTTCCTCCAAGCCGATTACAAAAGACCTGAAGGCGCGCCTGATGGTTGATCCTTACGTACTTGACTCGCTTAACCACCTCAATGAATTGAGTAATTCCAATTATATCAAGCGTGTTTTGTTGCCTCAGGCAAACTATCAAATGCCCGATGATCCGATTGTTACCATCAAAGCCAATGAACAGTATGGAACGCTGAATATTCCTTTCAATTTCAACGGATTAGATCCGGACAAATTTTATGCGTTGCCCTTATATCTGTCTGCGAACAACGAGAATTATGATATTACCGAGAATTTGCGGGTCATACTTTATCAGGTCAATATGGTCAATGATTACTCCGGCAGTTTCAACGGCCGTTCCACAGAAGTGCCCGAAAACGAAACAGATAGAGTTGTCGTAAAGACCGTGCAACCGACCGTCAAGGCGCTTTCAAAAAATACGGTTCGTTTGCCCATTCACGATGCGAATATTGACGACACTGACAACATGATGCTACTTACCATTGCCGGCGACGGTTCCGTCAGTATTACTCCGTGGGAAAATTCAACCGTTACCGATCTTGGCGGCAGTCATTACAATGCCGTAAAGATGCAATACGAATTGAATTATCGGTACAAAGGAAAGGTCATCTCGGAAATAATCACCAACATCCTCGCCCCGAAAACGGATGAAGATATTTATAATTAACCTAATAATTCAGTGGACAAATGAAAAAATATTTTAACAGATTCTTTAGATATGCGTTGATGTTTGTCACGGCGCTCGGTTTTACCGCATGTGATGATGAGGAAAACGA
>JAISJX010000309.1 GCA_031261145.1 Tannerella sp. | reverse complement strand
ATCTATACGCCCCCGCTTTATATCGTTGAAAATATTCAATTTGATTTTCCTCACGACCTGAAAGCAAGAAAGCTCTATGTAGCTACGCCTCAGGGATATGCTGCCAATCCGGATAAACGCTATCCGGTCATCTATCTGAACGGAATACGCCAACGGTATCACAACGGCGGGGCGGATAACGATGGGGATGATTTCTTTGCCGCTTATTCATGGGACTTGTCACCAGCCGTCAATTCAATGGATTCGGAAGGGAAAGAACCCGGAATTGTTGTTGCTTTTTATGGCTATATCAGCGAATTTTCGCCATGGGAAAATGAGGATTTTATGGGTTCGGGAAAAGGCGATCAATACTTGGATATATTGGTCAATGAGATAATGCCTTACATCAACGGCAAATACCGAACTTTAACCGATGCCGGGCATACAACCATCGCCGGAGCCGATCTGGGAGGCCCGATCAGTTACTATGCAGCATTGAAATATCCGGATGTATTCGGGAAAGCCGCTTTGTTTTCGCCTTCTTTTTGGTTCAATAAAACGGAATTGCTGGATTATGCAGGTTCCTGGAATAAAACGGCCGGTCAGAAAATGTATTTTGCCGTCGGCAGTAAAGAAGGCGATCGCATGCAGGAAGATACCCGTTTATTTTATGAACTGACAAAATCCAAAGGATTTGAAAACAATGAATTAGCCTTTGAAATTATAGAAGATGGTCGCCACGATGATGTTTCATGGGGAAAACAGTTCAACCGGGTGTATTCGTGGTTGCTGGACGAAAATGCACAACCGGTTTCTGCCGCTAAAAAGGCAGAAAACAACAGCGTAAAAGTCAATCACGCTGAATGGGAGGATACGGAATATCGTTTTATGGATTCCGAAACAACAACGGTTGTTTGCCATGCCGACGAAGCATTGGAAAATACAGTCTATTTTCCTAAAAACGCCAACGATTCCAAAGTCGCCAAAGTTTATATCAAAGAAGTTCCTGTCAGTGTAAAAGGCAGTTATTACTGGAATCTGAATATCGGCTCCGACTGTACTGGAGAAAACTTTTTTGCAAGCAACAAAAATGTAGGATTCAGCTCGGCCAAGCAATATGTTTCGTGGTTGCGGGTAGTTGTATATGACGATCTGACTTCTGAAAATGTCGCTGCTTCTTCGGCTTATTTCCGTGTAGTAAAAGGAGATGCGACTCCTGATGTTACCATGATCCCAACATCCGGCGCCGACAAGACCTACACGGTTTCGGCCGAAGTGGATTTTCCGGGAAACTATAAATCGTTTGAAATTTATTTCGGCAGTGTGAACAGCGGTTCCAAGCAAAGCGCATTAACTCAATCGGTTAGCGTTTCCGAAACTTGCATCAAGGCGCAAATAATTTACTATTTCAAGACAAACAAGGTTGAAATAATAGAAAAAGGATGGAGTGGAACGGTCAATCCGGATGCTCCGGCTGTAGTTTCTTTCAGCGCAACACCATCGGTATGCAAAGCCGGAGCGCCGGTTACCATCACTTCATCGGTAGAAACTATGACCGGATATTCCCTGTCTTATGGTATCAAGCATAACTATGGAAGCCAAAGCGTTTATCCGGCAACGCCGAATGCCCAAGGCGAATATGAATACACGATCAACGCTGCCGTTCAGGGAATCTATCACATACAGTTGATCGCGAATAACGGATCGGGAAATTTATCCGGCATGCCGCTGATTTGCGTAAAAGTTCCTTATTCAAATAGTTATGAAGAAAAAATACAAACTATAAGCGCCAATGCTTATCAGAATGTAAACTGGAATACCACTGGAAGATATAAAGGAAATTTTCACACGCACACGTCACAATCGTTTGACGACGAGATGTTATGCCAGGAAGTAATTGACCGCTACCATTCGAAAGATTATAGAATATTGGCTCTTACCGATCACGATGTCAATACATTTCCATGGAATATGCTGGATGCATTCGATGAAAATCTGGAAAACAGAGATCCCGTACAAATGGGCATGCTCTCATTTACCGGAGTTGAATTAAGCAAGGACAGCCGGAACAACTGGAGTGAAAGTACAGGCGGAGAATTTAATCATCACAACGATTTCTTCACCGGAAGAAAGGGACAGGAATTTATGTCGCTGCAGGAATCATACGCCTATACCCAAAAGTTAGGAGGCTTGCAGATTATCAACCATCCCGGCCAGTATTGGAAACCGGAAACAACGTATGATAATGCGCATTGGGAAAAAAACTCACCCGCATGGCATGCCCGTAACTTCACAACTTACGAAAGTCTGATTGGACTGGAAGTTTATAATCAAGGCGATAAATGGACGAGCGACCGGGTATTGTGGGACCAGATACTTTCCATTACCATGCCCGGACGACCGGTTTACGGTTACTCCAATGACGATTCGCATAATGTAAGCCAATATTTCCGCAATTATCAGTTCATGCTGATGAGCGACTTTTCTATTCCGGCTTTGAAAGAAGCCATGAGAAAAGGACAGACTTATTTTTCATACGAACCGGGTGGAAGCGGCGAAGCCAAAGCGCCGCTTATCAACAGCATTACGATTGATGATGAAAATGAAACCGTCACGATTGATACTCCGGACAGAGCTGTCTATTGGATTGCAGGCACCGACAAAAATCCATCGGCAGGAAACGCTTCAAGTACGGTTGTAGGATATGGTAAAACTTTCAATTTTAGCGGATTTCAGGGAAATTACATACGAGCCATGATTAAAAATCAGTATGGAGAAACTTGTACCCAACCCTTCGGATTTACTCCGAAATTACCTACT
>JAISJX010000230.1 GCA_031261145.1 Tannerella sp. | reverse complement strand
AATTGACGGACGACACGCTTGCCATTTGCAGGAATTGCGTATTGCGTGCATAGTTCGCCTTGACGGACGAGTTGCCGGGCAAGAGATACACCGCGCCAACCCGCGGGTCAAAACGGTGATACTCATGCCGAATCTTCCCGACATTCTGAAACAAAGCATACCGCAAACCGTATCTCAGCGTGAAGTCTTCCGTCATTTTCTGTTCGTTGGACAGGTAAAGCCCATGCTCCAGCGCATACGTTTCGGGGACTTTGTAATCGGACATTTCTTTCGATTTCATATCGCCCGGATTAAAGTTATGGACGGTCGAAGTGAGGCCGTAGCTAAGGTTCACCTGAGGATTCAGGTCGTGCGAGAAATCGGCGCGCAGCATCGCATCTGTGATGGACGACCGCCAGTCAATCGTTCCGCCTTCGATATCCGTCTTGATTCCATACTTGTAGTCGCTGACATTGAGGCTGAAATTTGAATACAGGTTCTCACGGATCGTATGCCCCAGCGAAAGGGTCGAAGCCAGATTCCCGTAGCGGAAATCAAAAATATCCGCCCCGAACGCATCGCGCCCCGTGTAAAAGTTAAACGACAACTTGTCTTTACTCGAAAAACGATGCGTCATTTTGGCGTTGAGGTCATAAAAGTAAAGCGTTGTATTATTGATGTCTTTATCGCTCGACGCGCGAAGGAACAAATCCATGTAACTTCGCCGCCCGCCAATCAGCCACGTGGTATTTTCGCCGACAGGCCCCTGTAGCATCAGCCGGCTCGAAATCAAACCCAAGCCTCCTGTTCCCGTAAAACGTTCGGGCGCCTCTTCAAGCGTTTTCACATCCAGGAGCGAGGACAACCGGCCGCCGTATTTGACGGGTATATCGCCTTTATAAAGTTCCAAACCACTGATTATATCATTGTTGAACACGGAGAAAAACCCGATGAAATGCGAAGCGTTATAAATCGTAGCGTTATCCAGCAAAATCAGGTTTTGGTCGGGCGAAGCCCCCCGCACGCTGAATCCTGAGCCGCCTTCGGAAGTCGGCTGCACGTTGGGAAGCAACTGTATCGCTTTGATAATATCGACTTCGCCCATCAACGCCGGCATTTTCTTTATCTGCGGCATGTCTAACTTCTCAACGCCCATCATTACGCTTGCTACGCTGGTCTTGCGGGACGTGACCACCACTTCGCCCAACATTTGCTGCGAGAAAAGCCGGATGTTCATATCCGGTTTCGACTCCGACAGGTTAATCGTCTTGGTTTGATAACCTACATACGAAACCACCAAGGCGCTCCCCGGCGGAAAGCGTAATGAAAATTCACCGTTTTCATCCGTGACGACGCCCTGGCTGATTTTTTTGACATAGAGGGTCGCCCCTGCCAACGGTTCATGAGTTACCGAATCGGTTACAATGCCCGTAACCACAATGTTATCCTGTGCATAGCTCTCCACCGAAACGGCGAGCATCCCTATCCATAGCAAGCAAAAAGCTATTTTTATTCTCATCCTGTAAAATGTTGCGGAGGTAATTCTCCAAAAACAATCCTCTCTCCTTTTTCCGATTCTTTTGACATTTATCTCTAAAACAACGGCAAAGATATACTATTTTTCGGAAGCTACAGGCAAAAAATGACAAGCATGTAAATTTTTTCCGATTTTATGGCTCCTTATCAAAGATTAATACCTACTTTTACGGTTCAAATGGATTAAAAAAAACTCGGATTTTATGGAATTGAACAGCAAGAAACTCGAACGGACATCAAAACTCATTTACTACACAATATCACTCACCCTTTGTGTATTCTTGATCCTATTGTCCAACAACATCATTGACGACCTCGACCGCAGCATTAAAAGCCCCTGCATAACGGACTTTGAAGACGCGAACGCCCTGGCGAAATTAGAGACGGAAAACAGTCGGCAATACGCTGAAATTGAGAATCTGGAATCGAAAAAAGGGACAATAGAAAAAACCATCGCCGCGGCCAGGGAGAATTACGCAAACGAAAAAGAATCTTTCGACAACTGGCTGCAAACCCGGAAAACACTCGGCTCGCCGGACAAAGATCAGGAAGTGATTAAGCGCGTGGAAAAGTTGGATGAGTTCTACAAAGTCGAACAAGACTGGCGTGCGCAGATGAGCGCCCTGCAATCGCAAATAGACGAACTTGAAAAAGAACGGCAGAAAATCCAAAATTCGATAAGCGAAGAACAGTATAACGCCGAAGCCAGATACTACAAAGAACTGAAAAGCTATGAATTAAAGGTGTTTTTAGTCCGTCTGCTTTTCGTCGGGCCGATTCTGGCCATCGGGATTTTCTTTTTTATCCGTTACCGGCGGCATAAATTCTGGCCTATCTTCTGCGGGTTTACCTTGTTTTCCGTTTACGCTTTCTTTTTCGGACTTGTTCCCTATCTTCCGAGTTATGGCGGTTATGTCCGTTATTCCGTGGGGATTATCTTATCTGTCGGACTTGGATATTACGGTATTAAACGAATCCGCGGTTATATCGAACAGAAAAAAGCCGAGTTGCAAGTTTCAACACAGGAACGAGCGAATAAAGTGCAATCGGAAACGGCAGAAAAGGCGCTTGCAAACCATTTCTGCCCTTCCTGCGGAAAGGATTTCCTGCTTAAAAAATGGGAATTTCCAATCGCACAAGCTACTGAGGCCGATTCGTATAAGGTCGTAACCAATTATTGCCGACATTGCGGGCTTGAACTTTTTAAAACGTGTAGCCATTGCGGAACAAAGAATTTCGCTCACCTGCCATTCTGTTCGTCGTGCGGAACGAAAATAGCGGAGAAAAAAGAAGGCGTATAGTTACTTGCCTTTAAACACGGCCACAGGCTTTTTTTTCGATGAGTACAACGTCAGCGCATCGTCTTGAATGTTGTAGTTGTCCACATCGTTGAGCGTCAGCAAAAATTCCTGCTCCACATTTTCCCGGAGACAGGCTTTTAGCGTGGAAACCACTTGCGAAAACCGGATTTTCCGAGCATCCGCGTCGATTGTATAGGAACCGGAAAAAGTATTGCAACTGCCACAACCGCTTATGCGGCTATCTTCCGCCGTCAAAGTGATATACGGTTCCTTCGGTTGATACCCGTTAATGGCTTTACCATTCAATTCAACTAATTGCCAATACGTTCCGGTGAGGACGATTGACTCGACACCTGTTACCGATTTGCTCTGTGTCGCTTTACGACTGCATGATACACATCCCAGAATCAGGATGATACCTGCTAATAAAAAGTTTTTTGTTTTCATAATTTCCTACTTTGGATGTGCAATATTACTGCTTTTTTCGGACATAACCAATAGATGACCTTCATAAACAGGAGAAAATTTTTCATACGAGAATAATTTTCAGAAGATAAAATATTGTTTTTCATATAGATATCCTATCGGGACGATTGATTTTTATTTTACGCAGTTGTGAGACCGGAAATTTTGGTTTAAATTTGCAGAATAATTATACGAAAAATGAAGATTACAACAAACAAATTTGTTTCGGTCACTTACGACCTGAACGTTGGAGAAGGGGACGAACGTGAATTGATGGAACAGGCGACGGTGGAAAAACCTTTGCAGTTTATCTTCGGAATGGGGTCGATGTTGCCTGCTTTCGAAAATGAAATGAGGGGATTAGCGGTTGAAGATACGTTTCAGTTTACCCTTACGCCGGATAATGCGTATGGCGAATATTATGAAGAAAATGTGGTTGAACTGCCGAAAAACGTGTTTGAGGTGGACGGAAAAATCAATCACGACTTGTTGGTCGAAGGCAATACCGTGCCGATGATTGATGAAAGCGGACAAATGATGAACGGTTCTATTCTGGAAGTACAGGATGACCTTGTCGTGATGGATTTCAATCACCCGTTAGCAGGCGAGACGTTGCATTTCACCGGGAAAGTGATTGATGTACACGAGGCTACCGCCGAAGAAATTGCGGCTGTCAATGCTATGATGCAGGGCGGATGCAGTTGTGGTTGCGGATGCGACAGTGATTGCGAGTGCGAGTGTGACGAGGATTGCGATTGTGGTTGCAACCGCTAATATTCTTACAGATAGCGAATTTAGCGTTAATTTACGGAGAATAAAATTCGCCGTTTTTTTTGCTGATTCGCTCATTCACGGATGATGAATACATTTGGAAACAGGTACCGGCTTACCTCGTTCGGCGAGTCTCACGGGCCGGGCATTGGAGGGGTGATTGACGGCTGTCCGGCCGGCATAGCAATGGATATGGACTTTATCCAACAAGAGCTAAACCGTCGGAGACCCGGACAATCCTCCCTCACAACTCCCCGGAAAGAAGCCGACCGGGTGCAGTTTCTCTCCGGCATTTACGAGGGCTGCACGACGGGCGCGCCGATTGGTTTTTTCGTTCCGAATGAGAATCAACATTCCACTGATTATGACGAGATAAAAGATGTATTCCGCCCGTCTCACGCCGATTATACCTATCAAGTAAAGTATGGCGTCCGCGATCCGCGGGGCGGCGGACGTGCATCGGCTCGCGAAACGATTGCCCGCTGCGTGGGCGGTGCAATTGCAAAATTAGCTCTCCGTGAGCGCCATATTACGATTCAGGCATATACGGCGCAGGTTGCCCATATCCGCTTGGAGGGTACTTATCGGGACTATGACCTCAGCTTGACGGAAACGAACCCCGTGCGTTGCCCCGATCCCGTTAAAGCGGCTGAAATGGCGGCATTTATCGCTAAAATAAAAGGCGAGGGCGATACGGCAGGCGGCATCATTTCGTGTGTGGCAAAAGGTGTTCCTGCCGGTTTGGGCGAGCCGGTCTTCGGGAAGTTACATGCCGCTTTAGGGGCTGCCATGCTGAGCATCAATGCCGTAAAGGGATTCGATTACGGATTGGGCTTCGACGCGCCAAACTTTCGCGGTTCGGAGCAAAACGACTCTTTTTTCAACGATAACGGACAGATCCGTACGCGCACAAACAATTCCGGCGGCATACAAGGCGGCATTTCCAACGGAGAAGATATTTATTTCCGCGTCGCTTTCAAGGCCGTACCCACGCTTCTGAGAGAGCAGACTACCGTCGATAAAAACGGGGTGGAAACGACGCTGAAAGCCCGCGGACGCCACGATGCCTGCGTACTGCCCCGCGCCGTGCCTGTCGTCGAGGCCATGACAGCCATGACCTTATTGGATTACCTGCTGTTATCCGGGCAAACCTTCAGAAAATAAGGCCGAAATACCCCAAATCCTTAATTCTTAATTCTCAATTCTCAATTCTCAATTCTCAATTTAAAAAGAGTCCCTGTTTCAATCATTTCCCCTTCCAACGGACGGCGGAGTTTCAACGCATCGGCTTCACGATAAGGGGATGAAAGGTTATCAGACCGTGTTTGAGCCGATGAGACTCCCGTGATTTTTTCAATGGCCCTCGCTATAAATGGATCACGCTCATCGCCAAGTGGATAAAGAGGATATACTCCTTCCTTTACAACTATATCAGGCTTCAATCCACCGGCAGGTGATACGCCGTTTTTATTGGCGAAACGGTAAACCATCAGATACATACCCCAATTACTTATCGTCTTGTCATCAGCCGGAAGCAGGTATCCGCCACAATATTTTCCATGCGTTGTATCTCCTATCTGCGTAATATTAATGTATGCTTTCAATCCAATAGTCGTTGATTCGGATGCTGACGCTGTATTTTGAGTGGTCAATACAAATAAACGGTTCATATCCAGATTGACCGGAAGCGTATCCGTGAAATATTCATATATCTGGCTTTTATCTTTTTTTTCCCAGTAAGCCATATAGTCGTCATTCCAGATGCGCGACAAATAGACTTGTTTGCCTTTCACGACCGAAGCCGGGGCCAGCATACTACTTAATTTACAGGCCATTCGCGCCGATCCACCGCCATTATAACGCAAATCAAGCACAACGTCCGTAACCCCTTTTACTTTAAAATCCGCGAAAATATTCAATAACTTCTTTTCCGATTCATCCGTAAAATCCGTATAGCATAAATAGCCGATCTTATGGCTTCCTTTTTCGATAACATGATAAGCCACAACCGGATCGGAGTACATTGCTTGAGATGACAGGGTCACAAACGAGACATCCGCCGTCAATTTCAACTTTTCACCTTCTACCGAAAAACGGCCTATTCCAAGGCGTATATCGGAAGAATTAGCCAACTCCGAATAATTAGCCTCCGTAATGGTATTTCCATTGATGGAAGTCAGCGCATCGCCCCGCTTCAATCCGGCTTTCTCCGCAGGCGTATTGGGATAGACAAACCGGATAACAGCAAAAAGTTCATGGGGACTATTTTCAAAATAATACAAGGCCAATTTATAGCCATAAGTCTTGCCCTCATTTTCGACTTGACTCATTAAATCGTCTATGTCGTCAGTCAGCATCGACCATTGATCGTCTGTCCTGTTCATCAATTTGTCGAAGAATTTATACGAATCGGATTCGTTTTTCGGCTCTACCGTTTTCCAGTTGGTCATAGCCGTCCATAAATAAGCGTCCTGCACATATTCTACAATGAACTTATTGACTTTCAAT
>JAISJX010000307.1 GCA_031261145.1 Tannerella sp. | reverse complement strand
GGACCTTGGACACTTCCGTTTAAGGACAAAAAGCAAGACATGGCTGATGTGCGCGACTATTGGGAAAAAGACGACGCCCTGTTCCATTCCGAAGTAGGCGCACCGGGCGCCCAATCGGTTGCCATGATGAAAAAATATGGCGGCACTTACAATCCGTTGCCGGCAAGTCTGGATAATCCGTTGTGGCGAATTGTCTTCTGGTGGAATGAATGGGACGATTATCTGTCATCCCACAACGGACAGGCGCCCACAACATTGGACGATTATGTCCGCTGGAGCCAGCAGCGCCAAATCGATGGAGTGACCATTGCCATGGGCACTTGTAAAAAGCATTTTCCCCGTTGCGGTGGTGTTATCCTTTGGATGGGGCATGACAGTTTTCCATGCATGTCCAACACTTCCATCATTGATTTTGACGGAAACCTGAAACCGGCAGCATTGGAATTGAGCAAAATTCTAAAGAATAAAAATTGATGAAAAAGGTAAATATACTTCTTGGAGTGTTTGCCTTGTTTATCTATCAAAGAGGATATGGGCAAAGTACAAACTTACATAATAATCTGCGTTCATCTGCGTTTAAATCCCTTTAATCTGCGAAAAAAACAATCTTTGAATCATTGAACCTTTGAATTATTGAATTTATTCGTAATTTTGCAGGAATAATTTAAAAAGAATAGCTCCATGAAAAGAATACGATTCGTTATTCTGTTTATTATGCTTGCAGTAGGATTGCAGGCGCAAGAGAAGTATGATGTAGCGGCATTTGTATGGCCGGCTTATTTCAATGAACCTCGCTTTAAGGACATCGGTGTTTTCCCGGATGGCAAAGGCGAGTGGGAAGCCATCTACCATGCAAAGCCGAAGTTTGAAGGCCATCAGCAACCCCGCGTACCCTTGTGGGGTTATCTGGATGAATCCGACCCCGGGACGCAAGAGAAAATTATCGAAACAGCGCTTGAGTATGGGGTGAACACGTTTATTTTCGACTGGTACTGGTACGATAACAAGCCATTCCTCGAAGATGTGCTCAATAAAGGTTTCCTGAAAGCCAAAAATAACGGGGATATGAAGTTTTACCTGATGTGGGCGAACCATACGCATAATTCGTACCTTGACCCGAAGAACCCGGATAAGAATCTGGTCTATTGGGAAGGCGGCGTAAACAGGGCGACTTTCGATAATTTCACGCGCCACCTTATCAAGGATTATTTTAAGCGTCCGAATTACTATAAGGTGGATGGGAAACCGGTTTTTGCCATCTATGAGGTCAGCACGTTCATCAAGGGAATGGGCGGTGAGAAACAGGCCGGGGAGGCGTTGGACGCTTTCCGCAAGAAGTGTGTGGACGCCGGATTGCCGGGCGTTCATATACAGGCCATCCTTTGGGGAAATATCCCCAGCACATTGTCCGGAACGCCGGGCGACCAGAGTAAGACGCAGGACAATACCATCCGTTATTTCGGTTTCGAGAGCCTGACCAACTACCAGTGGTGCCATTTCGTGCCGACCAATCAGGATTATCAACTGTGGGGCGAACAAGCCACGGCGAAATACAAAGAGTTCGGACAGAATTTCAGCGTACCTTATTTCCCGCATGTTTCGATAAGCTGGGATCCGAATCCGCGTTTTCCCGAAGGCATTCAACCGTGTGTATCGGGCGTAACGCCGGAAAAGTTTGAAAGATTCCTGTACAAAGCCAGGGACTATGTCGATGCGCATCCGAACCAGCCGCCACTGATAACCATCAATGCGTGGAACGAATGGGCGGAAGGCAGTTACCTGGAGCCTGACACCCGGTTTGAATATGGGTTCCTGAAAGCCGTAAAGAATGTTTTCAAACCGGATCAGTCAGCCAAAGCGACATGGATTTGGTATCCGGGCGATTTTGAACTCTGGCTCAGCAGCAAGATTCAGGTTCAACGGACGGAAAGAGGTGTGTTTTATGCGCCTTTCTGGCGAATGGACAGGCATACGCCGCTGATTACTTTCGATAAAACGGTGGAATTGAATCAGGATGAATATATTGATATTCTGGTGGACGGACAGTTCTCTTTAAAGATCGATGGTGGTTTCGTCTATGAAAACAGTGAAAGGGTATTGATACCTGCAGGGAAGCACCATATCCATTTGCAGGTTTACAATCCCGAAACGCCGCCGTCTGTCTGGGTGAAGGGGCAAACGATTTTCTCCGACAAAACATGGCTGACAGGCAGGCAAGCCGGTAAATCCATCCATGCCGATGCATGGAATTTCGACAGCCCTGAAAACCGCCCTTCGGCCTACAAGTTGGCTACCACTCCGCAGAAACCCGTCAAAATAACGAAAGACGCCAAATCCGTACTCGTTGATTTCGGGAAAGAGACTTTCGGCTATTTCAAGTTGCATCAACTGAAAGGAAACGGAACTATGACAACTTGGTACGGCGAGTCGGAGGCCGAAGCCCAAGCGGGAAAAGAAGCCGAGACGTATGACGTCTTTAAAATCGCCCAACCTGCGGCTTCCGATTTTACCTCTTCCAGTTCCAGAGCCTTCCGTTACATCAAATTCACGTGGGAGGGTGACCTGAGTTTTGAGGATGTCTCCATGTTGTACGAATATATTCCGGTAAAGTTTAAAGGCTCTTTCCAGTGTTCCGATGAGGAGATAAATAAGATATGGGACGTTGCCGCTTATACCTTACATCTATCGTCCCACGAGTTTTTCCTTGACGGAATCAAGCGGGATCGCTGGATATGGAGCGGCGACGCTTACCAAAGTTACCTGATGAATTACTACCTGTTCTTTGACAATCCTTTGGTGAAAAGAACAACCTGGGCTTTGCGGGGGAATGATCCGGTGGAAACGCATATCAATACAATCATGGACTATTCGTTCTACTGGTTTATGGGAATCTATGATTATTACCGGTATTCGGGCGATAAGGAGTTTGTGCAACAGATTTATCCCAAAATGCTTTCCCTGATGGACTTTTGTCTAAGCAGGAGAAACGCGGAAGGATTGGTGGAAGGTCTTCAGGGAGATTGGGTGTTTGTGGATTGGGCGCCGATAACCAAAGACGGGGAGCTTTGCATCGAGCAAATCCTTCTTTGCCGGAGTCTGGAAACAATGGCTTTATGCGCCGGTATTATGAACGACGACGGAAATGTTACAAAATATCGGAAATTAGCGGATGAACTGAAAAAGAAAATACCGGAACTGTTCTGGGATTCGGAGCAAAAAGCATTGGTTCATAATCGCGTTGACGGCAAACCCGGCAAAACCGTAACCAAGTATGCCAATATGTTCGCCCTGATTTTCGATTACGCAAACGAACAGCAAAAAGAGGATATACGGAATCATGTGTTACTAAACGGTAACATCCAGAAAATTACAACGCCCTACATGCGATTCTATGAACTGGAAGCCTTGTGCCGGATTAATCAACAGAAACATGTTCTCAGCGAAATAAAAGATTACTGGGGCGGGATGCTTCGGCTGGGCGCTACCTCGTTCTGGGAAGAGTACAATCCGACTTTGTCCGGCGCCGAACATTATGCGATGTACGGCCGTCCTTTCGGGAAAAGCCTCTGCCACGCTTGGGGAGCAAGCCCCGTCTATTTACTTGGCAAATATTATCTTGGCGTAACGCCTACCGGCCCCGGCTACCAAACCTACCTGATAGAACCCGAACTGGGCGGGCTGAAATGGATGAAAGGTGAAACGCCTACTCCTGCGGGAAACATCGTACTGTCTGTGACTGAAAAACAGATAACGGTGGAAACCGTCGCCGGAAATGGCGTCTTACGCTTTAAGAGTTCCCGGAAACCTGCGTGCAAATCAGGAATCATCCGGGCTACGACGCCCGGAAACTACGAATTGGATTTGGAACCAAACCGGAAATATGAAGTGAATTACTCGGCCGTTCAATAGGAACTAAATTCGTTACTAAAAAAGTATCCCTCGGCGAAATACACTGAAAATAAACTGTAAATTTATAGGAACATGAAACATTTATCTATTTTAAACAGGTCAAGGAGTTTGACTTTGAATCAAACAGTCAGGAATGGCTTGTTGATTCTTTCGATTGGGTTGATATGTCCGGCTGCAATCCATGCAAAAAACAAGCCGTGCGGGTTAAGAACCGATTTACTTGAACATACGGAACGTACGTGGCAGAACGGGTATATCTCCAGTATCCCCGTATGGCGTTTGGAGGCGGCTATCGAACCCTTGCAATATGTGCAGATTGGTTCTACCCATCCCGCCTTCAGTTGGATAGTGCCGGGAACGGAACAGGCTACGCGGCAAACCGCTTACCGGATTATTGTGGCTGATTCTTACAAAGATGCGATTGACGGAAAAGGTTCGGTATGGGACAGTGGACAGACGGAAAGCGAGTTATCTGTCGCCGTAAAGTATGCCGGGCAAGGCTTGCAACCCGGTAAGGATTATTTCTGGCGCGTGAAAACCGTGACTAATACAGGCGGGGAAAGCGATTGGTCGGACATCAAAGCCTTTCGCACCGCTTCCGCTTTGTCGGAATATGCAACGAGTTTTTACCCGCAGGTGAAAACGATGGAACAGCCGGTTGCCATTCATCCGGTAGCAGCAGGTGTTACGGTGATAGATTTCGGGAAAGACGCTTTCGGGCAGGTAGCGCTGACACTCACCGCCGAATCGGGAACGGACTCGGTGACAGTGCATCTGGGAGAGATTCTGTCGGGAAACCGGGTCGATCGGAAACCGCCCGGAACCATCCGTTATCACCGCTATTCGCTGTCGCTCCAGAAAGGGACGCATACCTACCGGATTAAAATCGAAAAAGACCGGCGGAATACGGCTCCGGCCGCCATTAAAATGCCCGGTTATGTCGGCGAAGTGTTGCCGTTCCGGTATTGTGAAATAGAGGGTTACAAAGCTCCGGTAACAGCCGCAAGCATTGTCAGGGAAAGCGTTCATTATCCGTTTGACGAAACGGCGTCGTCCTTCCAATGCAGCAACGACACGCTGAATCAAATATGGGATTTATGCAAATATTCGGTTAAAGCGACCACTTTTGCAGGCATTTATGTGGACGGCGACCGGGAACGGATTCCTTATGAAGCGGACGCCCTGATTAATCAGCTTTGTCATTATGGGGTGGACAATGAATACGCTATCGCACGACGTTCGCACGAATATCTCCTGCAATACCCGACCTGGCCAACGGAATGGATACTCCAAGCCGTGCTGATTGCGTGGAACGATTACCTTTACACCGGTGACGAACGTTCTTTAAAAGCCAATTACGATATGCTGAAAGCCCGGACGCTTACCGCGCTGAAAGAGAAAAACGGCCTTATCAGCACAACTACCGGTCTGCAAACGCCCGAATTTCTCTCGCTGATTCGCTACAGAGAACCGATAAGGGACATCGTGGACTGGCCGCATACAAGCACCTTTGGACAAGAGGGTGGGGAAGACGACGGCTTTGTATATACCGATTACAATGCCGTGACCAATGCCTATCACTACGAAGCTCTCAAGCGGATGGCGCAGATAGCAGACGCCTTGAATCTGCCGGACGAAGCGGCTCAATACGCCCGGCAAACGGAAGCCTTCAAAGCGCTCTTCAACCGTTTGTTCTTCAATCCGAAAAAAGGGATATACAAAGACGGGATTACCGCCGACCATTCTGCTTTGCATACCAATATGTTCCCGCTTGTTTTCGACATGGCGCCGGTAGAGAAAAAGGCTAAGATAACCGAATTTATCCGCTCACGGGGAATGGCTTGCAGCGTTTATGGCTCTCAATTCCTGATGGACGCCCTCTACGAAGCCGCCGATGCGGATTATGCCCTGTCCATGCTGACCAAGACGGACGACCGGAGCTGGTATAATATGATTCGCGTCGGTTCGACCATTTCCCTCGAAGCGTGGGACAACAAATATAAGCCGAATCAGGACTGGAATCATATCTGGGGAGCCGCCCCCGCTAATATTATTCCCCGTAAACTGATGGGCGTAGAACCCTTGACGCCCGGCTGTGGCGTAGTGCGCATCAAACCGCAAATCAGTTCGTTGAGTTGGGCGAAAGCGACCGTCCCGACCATAAGGGGCGAAATCCGGTTAGCGATTGAAAACAGGGCCGACCGCTATTCCATACAGTTGACTGTCCCCGCCAATATGGATGCAGAGGTATATCTACCCCTGCCCTCCTCCGGCAAGTATGAAGTGCGGACAAACGGAACCGTCATAAAAACCTCGCGCATAAAAGGAGAACCGTTCCTCTACGCAGGCAAAATATCCTCCGGTGCTTATACGATAACGATGGATATAAAATAAGTCTTCCCGGGAAAAGCCCGTGCCATCCGTCATTATATAAAGAAACGGGGGGGGTAAAGACTTCGTTTTTTTATTTTCAAAAATCTTCGTTATTTAGATTTAATCTAAATAACGAAGATTTTTCGTTGACAATTCACTCTATTAAAATGTTTATTAGTACTTTTGTAACTATATATACTGATTTTTCAAATATAAAACAAGATTAATTATGGCATACAAGGCTTTGGATATAGCAAACAAAATCATAAAATCTGTTTCTGATAATGGGTTAGGCGATTTGATTTCAAATATGAAGTTACAAAAATTACTCTATTACCAGCAGGGTTTTCATTTGGCTTACTTTGAAACTCCGTTGTTTGATGAAGAATTGGAAGCCTGGATGTATGGCCCTGTGGTTCCCTCAGTTTACAATCAGTTCAAAATCGAAAAGAATAACGCTTTATACTATAACGGCGATGTTATCAGTCTGACACGGAAAGAGGAATCTTTATTCGATGAGGTAATGAATGTGTATGGTGAATTTTCGGCCGTTGGACTTATGAATATGACGCATCAGGAAGCCCCTTGGAAAGAAACGCAAATAGGAGTTGGAAATATTATCGAAAGGAGCAAACTTCAATCATTCTTTAAAACAAAATTAAAATAGAATGAGTAGTAAAAGAAAGAAATGCTCTATAGCACAAATAGACAAAACAGATTCAATAAATAAAAGTAAATTAGATGGAATAGATTATCCTGTATTTTGTTTCAAGCACTTGCAGGATGCTTCTATAAAGAGTTGCAAAGACCCTGACTTTTTTGTTGAATTTTTACAGCGCCTAAAAAAGTTGTGCGAATTAGGTTGGAAAGAAATATCAATATCCCCAAGGCATTCTTTTGGAATAGAAAAAATAGACATAGACCAAATTATTCCTACAAACAGACCGGCAATAATGACACCGGATGTTACTTCTTTAACGATATTTAGAGCAACCGGAAACAATCATTCT
>JAISJX010000191.1 GCA_031261145.1 Tannerella sp. | reverse complement strand
CTGCCTCAACTGAAATGGTTTGTGGGCGTTCAGTATCATCCCGAATACAACAGTACGGTGGTGAATCCGAATCCCTTGTTCGTCAATTTTATCAAGGCGGCAGTAGAAAACAAGAAAGTAACAAATAAAGAATAAGTACCAGTATGTCAATGGATAAAAATACCATCATCGGTTTTATACTGATTGGAGTGGTGATGTTTGGTTTTATGTGGCTGAACAAGCCGGATCAGGCGCAGTTGGAAGCGCAACAACGGTATCAGGATTCGATTCAGCGGGTTGAATATCAGAGGCAATTAGAATATGAACTTGCTTCAAAGGCGGCACAGCCGGTCATTGAACAGCCATCCGATTCCGTCGTGCAAAACCAACTCATTCAGAACTACGGCGTTTTTGCCCAGGCAACCGACGGCGTGCATGAGTTAATCACGCTTGAGAACGATAAAATCGAAGTGCAAATCAGCAGTAAAGGCGGATACCTCTATTCGGCGCGGGTGAAAGATTATGTAACGTTCGACCAAAAACCGTTGATTCTTTTTGATGGAGAGGCCGAATCTTCTTTAAATTTCGTATTGGTTACGGCGAATAACCGTGTGATTAACACGTCGGAACTGTATTTTACAACGGTCAATAGCGCCGATCCCCGTTCGGTGATAATGCGTTTGACGATTGACGAAAACAGTCATTTGGATATCAGCTATACGCTGTCCCCGGACGATTATATGCTTCACTGTTCGATTCAGGGCACAGGTCTGAATGGCGTTCTGTCGCCGAATACCAATTCGCTGGATATTAATTGGCGGCAGAAAATGCGCCAGTTGGAGAGCGGACGGAAATACGAAAACCAGTTCACAAGCCTTTATTACAAATATATCGCCGATGATGTCGATCATCTGAACGAAGGGAAAGATGATTCCGAGCAATTGTCGAACCGTTTGAAATGGATTGGGTATAAGAACAAATTTTTCTCCACGGTGCTGATTGCCGACGACTCGTTTATCGCCACCAATCTCCAGTCGAAACAGTTGACGGATCACGGTTATATGAAGGAGTTTACAACAACTACTTCGGTGCCTTTTGATTTGACGGGGAAAGAGGCCGTATCGTTCCGGTATTTTATCGGGCCGAATGCCTATAAATTGTTGCGGACGTATGATAAGGACGTTCCTTCCGATCAAAAATTGTCATTGGATAATTTAGTTCCGTTAGGGCCTGCGTTTTTCCGGCCTCTCAGCATCTATTTTATTTTACCCATCTTTGACTTTTTAGGAAAGTTTCTCACCAATTACGGGCTTATCATTTTCTTACTGACCCTGATCGTAAAAACGGTTTTGTTCCCCCTGACATATAAGTCGTACATGTCATCGGCAAAGATGCGTGTGCTGCGTCCGCAGGTGGAAGAAATCACCGCCAAATATCCGAAGCAGGAACAGGCTATGGAACGCCAGAAAGCCACGATGGCGCTGTACAGCCGGGCGGGCGCCAGTCCGATGAGCGGTTGCCTCCCGATGCTTTTGCAAATGCCTTTCCTGATTGCTTTATATTGGCTGTTCCCGGCGTCCATTGAGTTGCGACAGGAGAGTTTCCTGTGGGCGAGCGACCTTTCCACTTTTGACCCCATCGTCTCATGGAATACGGATATCCCTCTCATTACGTCCTTATTAGGTAATCATATCAGTCTGTTCTGTTTGTTGATGACGATTGTCAATATCGTTTACACAAAATTCAATATGGACATGACGAATACCGGGCAGCAGCAGATGCCGGGCATGAAGATGATGATGTACATGATGCCGCTTATGTTTCTGTTTTTCTTCAACCAGAATGCTTCAGGATTAAGTTTTTATATGTTGGTTTCGCTGTTGATTTCAATCGGTCAGACGCTTTCTTTCCGTTTATTTGTCAATGAAAAGAAATTGTTGTTGAAGTTGGAAGAAAACAAGAAAAAGCCGAAAAAGAAAAGCGGTTTCATGCAACGGCTCGAAGAAGCGCAACGGTTGCAACAGGAACAGTTGAAAAAGCAACAAAACAAACGCAGGTAAGTGTTATGATTCGTCCGAAGTCGTTATTATCCGAAGTCGTATTACCGGCCCTCGTTACGATACTTTTGCTGGGTAACCAGGGTTGCCGGCAAAAAGAGGCGTACCGGGTGTTGATTGAGACCCCGTTAGGCGAGATTGTCGCCGCGGTTTATACCGAACAGGCTCCTATTTCAGCCAATAACTTTCTGGATTTGGTCGATTTACAGTTGTATGACGGGGCGACTTTCTATCGCGTAACCCGTGATGATAACCAGCCGGATCAGGCCGTGAAGATCGATGTGATTCAAGGCGGTTTGCGGGATGGCGAACCAGTCACGCTGCCACCCATCGTCCACGAGACAACCCAGGTGACGGGGCTTCGTCACCTGAACGGCACGCTTTCGATGGCGCGCTCCGAACCAGGCACCGCGACTTCCGAGTTTTTCATTTGTATCGGCGATCTTCCTGAACTGGATTTTGGAGGTAGACGCAATCCCGATGGCGTAGGTTTTGCTGCTTTTGGCCGTGTAGTTAGTGGGATGGAGATCGTGCAAGCAATTCAAAAGCTACAAGACCGTGGGCAATACCTGATTGAGCC
>JAISJX010000167.1 GCA_031261145.1 Tannerella sp. | reverse complement strand
AAAAGGCAGTCCGCCGGTACGTCCGGCTTTCAGCGTTGCCTCTTTTTCGCCATCCTGCGTAATG
Organism: Tannerella sp.; assembly: GCA_031261145.1. Next base: position 7,397 of record JAISJX010000167.1, on the reverse strand, counting down.
GCCACTTTTTGCAAGTCTGCATTCCCGTCAAAAGGGCCATAGACAGCCCAGTCGTGCGGCACGGTAACGGTTTGCCATTGAGCATCGTCAAAGTTTGGCAGACTAAACTCCTTTTGATCCGTACGTTCAAATTTCCAGTTTTTCTCCAACAAAAATTCAGTCCGTGTTTGTGCTGTGGCAACGGTCGCCCACGTAAAAAATACAGCTAATAATACATTTCTCATCATCTAATTCCTTATAAATTTAAGTTCTGGGCAAAAGTACACAATTGACGGCAATTTCACACAATCATTCCCGAAAAATATGGACTAATTATTATTTTGAGGCATAAATGCAGAATTGGCAGTTTGCTACTACAAAAGAAAAAGGCTCACGTCCCTAAATTTCACGTTAGGGAATCCATATCAATAGAAAGCTGTATAACCCTACGTATTTTTTCTCCGTTAGGAGATACACAATAACAAACGTGAATGTCCTGACGGACAAAAAGAAGATAGATAACGCCTTTTTCTATTGATATGGAAGTCCTACGGACTATACATAAATGCGTGAAAACGTGCCAATGCCCGGTTCTAATTCTCCGTTTTCTATTTTTGATATGTAGGACTTGTTGACTCCTATGCGGTTAGCAAGTTCTTGTTGTGTAACTTTTTCGCTTTTACGTGCATCATGTATTATTTGAACCAAATAATAGGCGGATGCTTCCCTGCGAAATGTTTCACGTTCGGGAGTACCTACTTTTCCAAATTTGGCATCAAGTACCGCATCGTAATCAACGATTTGATGATTATTCTCGTGTTCCTTTGTCTGCATAATATTTATTTTTAATTGTTAATGCTTTTTCTATTTCTCCCTTGGGCGCCTTTTGCGATTTCTTCTGGTATGTTTTTATTCTCCTTTCCATGTCGCAAAGATATAAAAAAATCCATTATTATGCAACTATCTTAGAAATCTCCTCTTTCTTTCGGATATTTATTTCCGGAAAACGTATGGAAAACAGATATTTTTTCTTTACCTTTGTGCGTTGATTAATAGAGTGAATCATCTTTGAAAAAGTTTTGCGTATGAGAAATTTCTGGATATTCTTTGTACTCATGGTACATATAACTCCCGGTTTGAAGGCCCAGCGGACTTTATCGCTGGAAGATTGCCGCAGCTTGGCCATCGAAAATAATAAACAATTGAAAATCTCCGGCGAGAACATCCAAAAAGCCGAAGAAGAAAAGAAAGCGGCTTTCACGAATTACCTCCCGGATATTTCTTTTACGGGCGCCTATCTCCGCAATCAGAAAAACCTCCATCTGCTGGGCGAAGATATTCAGTTAGACCCTATTCCCGGTTTGCTGCCGAATGGACTTACGATTCCAAAGGAGAGGATTAAAAACGGACTGGAAGTCGATATACATAATATATATGTAGGAAGTTTCATGCTTATGCAGCCTGTTTATATGGGCGGAAAAATCCGCGCTTACAACCAAATCACCGATTACATGAAAGAGCTGGCGCAAAGCATGGATGCAACAAGCGCCGAGGATGTTATCCTCCAAACCGATCAGGCTTACTGGCAAACCGTTTCGTTAGTTAATAAAAAGAAACTGGCCGAGAACTATGCAGCCCTTCTCCGGCAAATGGACAGGGATGTACAGTTGATGATTGACGAAGGATTCGCTACCCGTGCGGACGGTTTAACGGTGCGTGTCAAACTGAACGAAGCCGAAATGCAGCAGACGCAGGTCGATAACGGGCTGGGACTTACCCGGATGCTTCTCTGTCAGCTTTGCGGACTGCCTGTCGGGGAGCCTGTCGCTTTAGCCGATGAAAAAGTCGATGTTATCCCGACAGAAAATGAATATCCCGCCGGGGATGTGAGCGAAGCGTGGGCGAACCGTTCCGAACTCAAAAGCCTGGAACTGGCAACCCGGATTTATGAAAAGAAAGAAATTGTCGTGCGTTCCGAAATGTTACCAACCCTTGCGTTGGCAGGAACTTACATGATTAGTAATCCCAATTCATACAATGGATTGAAGAAAGATTTTGCCGGAGCATGGCATGTAGGTCTTGTCCTGAAAGTCCCGATTTTCCACTGGGGAGAACGCTTTCACAACCTGAACGCAGCAAAGGCGGACACCCGTATCAAACGGTTAGAATTGGACGATGCACGGGAAAAAATAGAATTACAGGTCAATCAATCCAACTTCAAAGTGACCGAAGCGCAAAAAAGAGTGATTGCCGCAACGAAAAACAAGGAAAGCGCCGAAGAGAATTTGCGCTATGCCAACCTGGGTTTCAAGGAAGGCGTTATTCCCGCTTCGGATGTGCTTTCTGCGCAGACCGCTTGGGTGAAAGCCCATTCGGACTTGATTGACGCACAGATTTCGCTCCGCTTGGGACAAACGGAGTTGCAAAAAGCATTGGGGAAAATTGTCCGGTAAATTTTTAAGTTGAACGAAAAAAGAAAAAGAGATAGGTTATGGAAACGCGAAAATCAACTCGTAGAAACAACATGTTACTGGCATTTGTCACATTATTTGCCGCAGTTATTTTGATAGCCGTTGTCGGTTGGATATTGATGCGCCCCCGTACGGAAGTGATACAGGGACAGGTAGATGCCACGGAAGTGAGAGTGTCGGGGAAAGTGCCCGGACGTATTCTGGAACTGCGCGTCGAAGAAGGCCAACAGGTTCACAGGGGCGATACGCTGGTGTTCCTGGACAGCCCCGATGTGCAGGCGAAATTGGAACAGGCGCAGGCCGCCCGGGACGCCGCCCAGGCGCAGAACGAAAAAGTGAGGAAAGGCACACGGCACGAGCAATTGGACGCCGCCTTTGAGATGTGGCAAAAAGCGAAATCCGGCCTGGAAATCGCCGAAAAGTCCTATCAACGGGTGCAAAACCTGTTTGACCAGGGCGTTCTTTCCGCACAAAAAAGGGATGAGGCCGAAGCCAATTTCAAAGCGATGAAAGCGACGGAGAAAGCCGCCTTTTCGCAATATGACATGGCGAAAAACGGCGCCGAACGGGAAGACCGGATGGCCGCCGAGGCGCTGGTAAACCGGGCAAAAGGCGCCGTCAGTGAAGTAGAATCCTACATCAACGAGACATTCCTGCTTTCGCCTGTTGATGGCGAGATTTCGGAAATATTCCCCCAGCCCGGCGAGTTGGTCGGCTCCGGCGCTCCCATCATGAACGTATTGGACAAGAAAGATATGTGGGTCGTTTTCAACGTTCGCGAAGACCAGATGAAAGATATGCAGATTGGGAACGTCGTGAACGGGCATGTCATCGCCTTGGACAGGGATATACCGATGAAAGTCTATTATATGAAAGATATGGGTTCGTACGCTTCGTGGAAAGCCACGAAAGCCTCCGGGCAGTACGACTTCAAAACCTTTGAAATAAAAGCGCGTCCCACCGGGAACGTTGAAGGATTGTATCCGGGGATGAGTGTGATTATCGTAAGAAAAGAGGCTAACTAAAATCCCGTTTACAATGCCGGATAAAAGAAGTATCATACATAATGTATTCCGGGTGGCAAACCGGGAAACGCGCCGCCTGTTCGGGCGCAAAGTCTATCGGTTTTGCACGCTTGGCATACCTTCTTTTATCGTGTTTTTTTTCGTATCCCTGATGTATAAAGGCGTACCGACAGACCTTCCGGTTGCCTTTGTGGACTTGGATAACAGTTCGTTGTCGCGAAACATCGGACGGCAGGTGAATGCGATGGAATACACGCGGATTGCCGGCCAATATGTGGATTTTGAATCGGCGCGGCGAGCCATGCAGCAGGGCCGGGTTTATGGCATTTTCATGATTCCCCCTCATTTCTCGCAAGATGTGGCAGCCGGGCGACAACCCAAACTGACCATCTATACCAACAATTCTTTTTATCTCCCCGGTTCGCTGTTATACAAGGACATGAGTACGGTAGCCAACATGGTTTCCGCCGGGGTGGTGATGCAAACCGGACAAGCGCGGGGAGCGACGGAAGCGCAAATCAGGGCGAAAATACAGCCCATCGTTCTCGAAACCCATGCCATCGCGAACCCCACAATGGATTATGAAGTCTATCTGAACACGGTCATGATACCGGGTATCATATCACTGTTAATCATCTGTATGACGGTTTACTGCATGGGTATTGAGATAAAAGAAAACACGCGGGAGGAATGGTTCAATGCGGGCGGCGGCTCTATTTTTGTGAGCCTCACGGGAAAAATGATTCCGCATACCATCGTCTTCACCGTTATCGGTTTGCTGATGTACGCCGTATTTTTTATCTTTCAGGACTTTCCTGTAAATAATATCCTTGCGATGGTCGCCAATTGGATTTTATACGTCCTTGCCTCACAGGCGATGGGTATCTTTTTCATCGGATGTTTTCCGGTGCTGCGCAGTGCGTTGTGCGTCTCCGTTCTGATGGCTATTCTGTCCTTTTCGTTTGCGGGATTCTCGTTCCCCGTCGATGCGATGTATCCTGTCCTCAAAGCGGCGGCCAATATCTATCCTTTGCGGCACTATTACCTGATTTATGCAGATCAGGCGCTTAATGCGCGGGAAATTGTGTATTCCCTGCCTTCTTATTTTGCATTGGCAGCGTTCCTGTTGCTGCCTGTCGTCATTTATCCCCGCCTGAAATGGATGTTGAAAACCGCTAAATACAAACCTTGATATGAAGCTAACGAAGATTATAAAAAACGGATTTTTATCAGCTTTCGGAGTATGGCGAAACGAGCTGAACAATGTTTTCGGCGACCTCGGAATCATCATTCTCTTCATTGTGGCGCCGCTTGGGTATCCGGCTATCTATGCGCTGATTTATAATAAGGAGGCATCCCGGGAAACGCCTTTTGTCGTGGTGGATCAGTCGCACACGTCCCTCTCGCGCGCCTTTGTGCATAAAATCGACGCCAGTCCCCTCGTAAGCGTTTACAGGGAAGCGACCGGTATGGATGCCGCCCAAACGCTTATCAAGAAAAAAGAAGCCTATGGAATCGTCCTGATTCCGGCGGATTTCAGCAAGAATATCCATACCGGCAAACAGGCGACCGTCCTTTATTATGGCGACATGTCGGTTTTGCTTTTCTATAAAAACATCCTGCAGGCGGTCACCGAAGCCACTTTTGAGATGGGAGACGTCATCAGTCCGGGCAGTGAAAATACGCGACCGGTTCCGTATGAAACGGTGAGCCTGTTCAATCCGCAGAACGGCTTTGCGTCCTTCCTGATTCCCGCTATCCTGATTCTGGTGATTCAGCAAACGTTGCTGTTCGGCACCGGCATGTTGGCCGCTACTATACGGTCGAAAAACAACGGACAACTGATTCCCCCCGGAACCATGCACCAGGGGACGCTGCGGATTGTTTTCGGAAAAGCGGCGGCCTACCTGACCATCTATTCCTTCGGCAGTATATGGGCTTTGGTGATTCTGCCACGGTTGTTCCACCTGATCACCCTCAGCACGTATCAAACGCTTTTGGCGTTCCTGCTGCCCTTCCTCCTGGCGTGTATATTCTTCGCCATGTTAGTCGCCTCGTTTATCCGCGGGCGGGAAACGCCTATGATGATACTGGCATTCACCTCGTTTCCGTTCTTATTCCTCACCGGAATATCCTGGCCGACTACGGATATACCGTTTTTCTGGAAGATTGTCAGCTACGTCGCTCCATCCACCTTCGGCGTGGCAGGATTCGTAAAGTTAAATTCGATGGGAGCGACCTTGCAGGACGTTGCGCTCGAATACCGGGCGCTATGGCTCCAGACCGGCGTCTATTTCATCCTCACGTGCTTAGTGTACAGGTACAATATCCGAAAACAATTAATTGGCAGGATTCAAAGGTTGCACGCAGATTCCGCAGATTTCAGACGCAGATGAACGCAGATTTTTAATCCCTTCAATCTGCGTTTAAATCCCTTCAATCTGCGAGAAATAGATTCAAGGATTCGCCGACGGCGAAAGCGCTATTTTTTTCCGGTCTTTCGCAAGCCGCGAGACCCCTGTTTTTTTCTACCAACATGTTGTCCCTCACGGGACATTTTTAATCATACAATTTTGTCCCGTTAGGGGTATGATTGTGGATAATCGTAAAATCTTATAAACAAGCATTACATGCTAACAATTACAAATTCTGTACAATCCCGGCAAAAAACACATTACCCGTACTTTTTTCCTTGATAAAATAAATAAACGGGCGGTTCAGTTCTATGACAGGAATCGGAGCAGACTCACCCGAAGAACCCACCAATATTATTGCAGTTGCGGCAGCGCCTTCGGTGCCTTCTTCATACACATCCAAAAAGGTTTTTTGTAATACCGTGGATACACCAGACCCGTACGGCGAGAGAAGCGAGAAATCGGCATCCCCTCCGAACATGGACGTCATACCGAGCGCTTGCAGATCGTTGTTCAACGTTCTTTTGTATTCGACCTTGAAACGGGGTAAATAGATGTTCACCGTTGTTCCGTACATTTTTGACAGGCTATTCTCCCAGACAGTCGCATTCAAGTTTTCCAGGACGGTCGCCGGTGAAACGCCCGCGGCCGGCAGCAAAAACACCATCCCGAACGCGCCGTTCCCGTAGGGCAGTTCGGCCAGTTCAAAAGCGTCTTCCTTCAAATAAAAACCACTGATCCAGCCCTTCATCATATCGACGGTGGCAACTTTCCCCGACTGGTTGTGGAAAGGCGCCTTTTGCGTAAGCGATTTCTCAAAGTGATTCGACCAGCTCGCCTTGAAGTACAGCGCATTCACTAAACACATCAGCGTCGCCGGATCCAGGCCGTCCAGTAACTCCGGAATCAGGCCGTGCGTTTTCTCCTTGCACCAGTCATTAATCAGTCCGCACGTAGCCGCGTCGGTGAAATCCACATTCCCGACCTCGGCGTCATAGTAAGTTTGATTGAGTTCACGGAAGGGTGCCAGTACCGGAAAGTTATTCGCTATCCAGATGGAATTGGCGCTCTCGAATGTAGCGCGCGTGTCAATCTCCCGCATGGCGGTTACTATTTTCCGAAAATAACTGTTCATGTCCTCCCGTGTGGCGTCACCGTATCCCAGCGCCTGCTGGATTTCCTCCTGCGTAGCGTCGTTCGCACCGTTATTCAGCATGGCCAGCGCTAAGCTGGCGCTCAGCGGCGAAACCAGCAGGTTCGTACCTGCTTCTTCACCCTTGGCAACGGTACGCAACAGGTCGAAGGCGAACGCATTATTGCCCGCTGCTATGGCCGCTTCCCCTTTCGTCAGCACAATATCCTCTCTGGGAATCAGGGGTGGTTCATCCGGCACCACTTCCGTAACCGGGGGCGGATCGACCGTCTCATAAACATTGCCGACGAGCGAAGGTGCATCCGTACATGCGCACAGACCTCCAAGCAGTACGCATAATCCAAGTAAATAACTC
>JAISJX010000086.1 GCA_031261145.1 Tannerella sp. | reverse complement strand
TATCCCCAACGAATACCTGAAAAGTGTCGGTATGTGTTTGTGGTATCCCCAAAAATGGAAATCATTTGAAGGGAAGCCCTTGCGTGTTCGCGGAAATACATACGCCCACGGCATGGGATTTAGGGCGCCATCGTCCGTACAATACGCCATCAAACCGGAATACAAACGCTTCGTGGCTTTGGCCGGCATTGACGAGAATATGTTGCAAGTCGAAAACGGACGATTCCTCGCCATCCATAGCAGCGTCGTTTTCAAACTTTTCATCGACGGCAGGCAAGTTGCGGAAAGCCCCGTGATGCGTATTTCTCAGGAGCCATGGCGTTTCGATGTGGAAATCCCCCAAGGAAGCCGGTTTCTCAATATCTCGTGTACGGATGCCGGTAGCCGCAACACGCTTGATTACGGGAATTGGTTGGATGCCGGATTTATTACCAAATAATTAAATAGAAACATTTACATTTGAATATATTTTATGAGTGATTTGATAGGAAGAGCTGATTTCTTTAAGCGGTTATTCGTTTTGGGCTTGTCGGGAGCATCCGTTCCCGCATTGTATGCGTCGGTTGATAATGAAAAGAAAGCGGATGAGATACCGGAGGCGTCCGTGCCTTTCGCCTTTCTGACCAAACCCTATCTGCAGTTTCCGGCGCCGGATGCAATGACCGTAATGTGGATTACCGACAAACCCTGTTTCAGTTGGGTGGAATACGGTGAAAACGGGATACAGGAGAAGGCTTTTATGGAAACAATCGGTTTGTATCAGGCGCAGAACCGGATTCACAAAATCCGGCTGGAGAATCTGAAACCCGATACCAAATATTCATACCGGGTTTGCTCCAAGGAAATTGTTGATTTTGAACCGTATCATGTTACATTCGGTCAAACACTTGAAAGTGAAACATATTCATTTACAACCCACAGTGTTTCCGACAAGGAATTTTCCTTTTTGATTATGAACGACATCCATGATAAACCGGAAACAATTCCGTTTCTGCTCAATCTGAATAAGAAGAATCCTTACGACCTCATTTGTTTCAACGGAGATATTATGAACCATTTAGATGGAGAATCGCAGATAATCGAAAATTTGATACAACCCTGCACCGACACTTTCGCATCCGCAAAACCTTTTCTTTATATCCGGGGCAATCATGAAACACGGGGGATATTCGCCCGGCATCTGTATGATTATTTGGATACGGGTGAAACACCGTATTATTCCTTTTCCCGCGGATCCGCTTTTTTTATCGTCTTGGATTCCGGAGAAGATAAACCGGATGACGATAAAGAATACTCCGGGCTGGTCAGTTTTGATAATTATCGCCGGAAACAAGCCTTGTGGCTGGAACGGCAATTACTGTCAAAAGCCGCTATACAAGCCAGATTCAGAATTGTCTTGATGCACATTCCTCCTTATTGTTCGGATGATTGGCATGGCACCCGGCATTGTCGCGAACTTTTCGGTCCGCTCTTTAATAAATACAAAGTGGATATGCTCATTGCCGGACATACCCACTGCTGCGGTGTTTTTAAACCGGGTGAAGGTGATCCGGCCGAAGGAGAACGCAAGTTCCCGGTAATTATCGGCGGCGGCCCGAGAGAAGGCGACCGCACGTTGATACAGGTGCACGTAACGGGAAAAACGCTTGACCTTACTGTCCTCAAAGATTCCGGAGAGGTGTTTGCCAACTATCAAATCAAGCACCGCGGTGTTTCAGAATGTACTATTTAATAATTTTGTGAAAAATTAAAATAATGACCCGATTTTATCAACAAGAAGATAAACTATACGTTTCTGTCGATTGCATTATACTTGGATTTAAAAATAATGAAATCAACGTATTAATCATCAAACGAAAGTTCGAACCCTTGAAAGGGGAGCGCTCTTTGATGGGTGGTTTTGTCCATGGTAACGAAAGTCTGAGCGAAACCGTATCCCGTGTGGTCGCCGAATATACCGGTGTTGAAAATGTATATATGGAACAAGTCGGCGCTTATGGAGAACCCGATAGAGATCCCGGCGAGCGCGTTATTTCCATTGTCTATTACGCTTTGATAGATATGCAGCAGTTTGATGAAAAACTAAAAAAGCAACACAATGCGGAATGGGTCAATATCAATGAGGTCGGCAGACTCATTCTCGATCACAATCAATTTCTGGAAGATACCATCCGTTTGGTTCGACGAAGAACCGCCACCCGCCCTGTCGGATTCAATTTGTTGCCGGAGAAATTCACTTTACCTCAGCTGCAATCCCTTTACGAAGCCATTTATCAAAAGCCAATGGATAAACGCAATTTCCGTAAAAAAGTCTTTGAAATGGATATTCTGGAAAAATTGGATGAAAAAGACAAAAGCGCATCCAAACGGGGCGCGTTCTACTACAAATTCGATAAAGAAAAATACGACCGTCATTTGGAAGATGGATTTGATTTCTCTATATAACCTGCTCAATAACATATTTTTTTAATATACACAATGTCAAATATATAAAAAAATATTAATAAATTTGCACCCGAATAATAAGTGTACAAGAAACACCTATTTCGGATCGGTAACGCTGTCGCTAAATCCGTCGTAATGTTTGAATTAGAATAAAAAAATAAAAATGAAAAACAGCATTATTCCGTCCTTGTTGACGTTGTATTGTCTTGCAGGATTTTCACAAACGAAAAGCAGTGGTTATCCCATCAACCCCGTACCGTTTACTTCGGTAACAGTAACCGACCGGTTTTGGGGACAACGTCTGAAAGCCAGTCACGAAGTAACCATTCCTTTGGCTTTCAGTAAATGTGAAGAAACGGGACGGTATGATAATTTTTTCAAAGCCGCCCACCCAAGCCCCGATTATAAAGTAGAGGGGTTCTCATTTGATGATACGGATGTATATAAAACCATCGAAGGCGCTTCTTATTCCATGCAAACAGAACCGGATAAGAAACTGGAACAATACATTGACAGTGTGATTGCCGTAGTCGCCACTGCACAGGAAGCGGACGGTTATCTTTATACCGCACGAACGATGAATCCGCAGCATCCGCACAAATGGGCAGGGCACGAGCGATGGGAAAGAGAAGAATACGACAGCCATGAGTTCTATAATCTGGGACATTTGTTGGAAGGCGCCATCGCTCACTACCAGGCAACCGGTAAAAGGAACTTCCTCGATATGGCCATCCGGTATGCCGACTGCGTGGAAAGGGCTATCGGAGATAAACCCGAACAAGTAGTGCGCGTGCCCGGTCATCAGATTGCGGAAATGGGATTAGCCAAACTATATACAGTAACCGGCGATAAGAAATACCTTGATTTGGCTAAATTCTTTTTGGATAAACGGGGTTACACCACCCGAAAAGACACTTACAGCCAAGCGCATAAACCCATTTTGGAACAGGATGAAGCCGTTGGTCATGCCGTACGCGCCGGTTATATGTATTCCGGTATTGCCGATGTAGCGGCGCTCACCGGCGATACCGCTTACATTCACGCCATCGACCGAATATGGGACAATGTGGTGTCGAAGAAACTCTATATCACCGGTGGAATAGGCGCCCGTCACCAAGGCG
>JAISJX010000297.1 GCA_031261145.1 Tannerella sp. | reverse complement strand
CCGCTTAAAATAAGCAAAATAACATTTCTTCTCGAAGCGGGACTTTTCCACATTCCAAACACGTCATTCTTCTTCATTTAAAAGAATTTTATAGGGTCTTATAATGACGAGTTTTATATTACGCTAATTATCAAGATATTGCAAATGCTCGTCATTTTACTTTTTTGATAAACCGAAGGCTTATTGGGGTCTCGCAATGACGATGTCCCGCCAACCGTCATGGCGAGATTCTTACAGAATAGGCTCCGCCATTCAGTTCTTGATAATGTTTTTATCTTATTATTTCCCGCGTCGGGACTTCATTTGAATGGATTAAAAATCTGCGTCTGAAATCTGCGGAATCTGCGTGCCATTAGAAAGGGTAGCCTACGGCAATATGGATTCCCATTCCCTCGCTTGCGTTCGGGATGTTGAAGTAGCCGTTTTTGCCGGTGTCGTAGGGAAGGTGCAGACCTATCCCTATATCCAAGCGGATGACCAGTACATCTATATTATAGCGGAAACCGAACCCTGTGCCGGTCGCTACGTCGTTCAGGAAGTGTCTCCATTCAAATAATGAGTTGGACTGACCGGTCTCTTCCGTTTTCTTGAGTAGCCAGACATTGCCGGCATCCAGGAAGACGGCGCCTTCCAGTTTCTCTATCAGGTTAAAACGGTATTCTATATTAGCTTCCAGCTTCAAATCGCCGGTATGGTCAAGCATGGTATTACGCTCCCCTGCCCCGTTGTGGAAACGTCCGGGGCCAATGCTCCGTGAACTGAATGCGCGGATGCTGTTGGCGCCTCCGATATGGAACTGTTCGTTGTAGGGTGACACTTCGGAATTGCCGTAACTGTAGATGACGCCCATCCCAAGCCGGGTGACAAGGTTGCGGTTACGGTCTAAGACGTGGTTGTGCCGCAGTTCGCTCGTCACTTTCAGGAACTGGGAGAAAGGATTGCCGAACAGGTGTTTTTCCTTCCCAAACCCAGTGCCGGCCAGGGCATACGCGGCGGAAAGGATGTTTCCCGATTCGGTTACGGAGAACTGCCACCACATCGTGTGACGCCCTTTCCGGACGGGCGAATCGTCTAAGGTGTATGTATAGCTGATGGCGGGGATAAACTGGTCGCGCAAGCTCTGGTAAAGCACCTTATTATTCCCGACAATGCTGTCGAAGCGGGGCGTTTTCTCCTGCAAAAGATTATAGGACAGCCGGAAGGGGGAAAGCGAATGATGGCGTATCTTGTTGGGGCGGAAATCATACGTCACGTTACTTCCGAGGGATAAGAGGCGGAAATATTCAGCGCGGTTGATATGGTCGGTGTATAGCTGGAAGGTGGTGGTCGCCTGATAGTCGTACTTCCGGTCATAGAAACGGGGAAAGACGATGGTGGGGAAGGTCAGCGTACTGGTCATCCCGTATTCGTAATTATCTCTCAGGAAGTTGGATTTGGTATTGTCTTTCCCGACTAACCATTCGTAGCTGCCTTTCAGGCTGACGCCCATCGTTTCGCCTCCGCCGAACAAGTTATGCCTTGTCAGGGAAATCTCGGAGCCGGGGCCGACCCGCCGGTTGTTGTTGGCGGTGAAGTTCAGCTCCATTTCCCCGCTTAGCGGCAGGTCATAGAATGCGTTCACATTCAGGTTGATGGTGTCGCAACGGAAGGTGGTGTCTTTCGGCGTATATTGCATTTCGGTGTAACGGAAGACGCCCAGGCGGTTCAACCCTGCCTGCGTTTGGGTCTGCTTGCTCTGTGAATAAACATCTCCGGGCTTGAAACGGAACTGGTTGTACAATTCTTTCGGCCGTACGCGCAACTTTCCTTCGTAATAAATCATCATCTCCCGGTAGCGAACCGAATCGGTCGGTTGCATATAGTTGGATTCATTCAGGTGGACGGTAATCGCGCCGACTTTCCAGGGGCGCAAAGCGCTTGGCGGCAAACCCTGTTTCAGTCCGGTTCGCAGGCTAACCTTCAGGGGGGCAAGCGTGCTGTCGGCTTGATAGGCAATGTAATCGGGACGGAAATAAAAGTATCCGTTGTCGCGCATCAGGGCTGTAATCCGTTGTCGTTCGTCTTCCAGGCGGAGCACGTTAAACTGGTCGCCCGTGTGCAGCAACCGGTTCTTATCCGAGAGTTGGAGCAGCGTGTCGGCGCGGTGCTGTATCCGCCGATAGGCGATGGAATCATACGTATAGGGTTCGTTCATCGTCAATTGATAAACTATCTTGGCCGTCAGCGAGTCCTTTCCGCCGGGAATCAGCTTGTACGTGGCCGTCCCGTTGAAGTAGCCATGCTCCTTCATGATGCTTTCCGCAATCTTGGAACGTATTTCAGGATTAACGGTGGAAATCAATACGGGGGCTTCGGCAAAACTCTTAAATAACCACCGGTTAATAACTCCCCGCTTGTTTACAAAGGTGTTGTACGCCCATAACCCGACGGGGAACGGAGAACGGAACTTCGAGCTTCCCAAGACGGCGCCATTGGGCGGATGCGCCAGGGCGGCTTCGATTTCGGACATGGTCTCGCTTTCGTCTGCGGAGGAGACCACCTTGTCGGTCACTTCGATTTTCCGGGTTCCGGTGTACAGAAATTCCCCGGAAGGTAAATGCCGCGTGCTTGAGCAGGAAATCCACGTCCCGGCAATCAGAATCAGCAGGATAAGGTGTTTACTTTTCATCTGCCTCTACGTGTTTTTCGTCCGTCGCCTCTGTTTCCGTTTTCCGCTTCCTGAAAGGGAATATATCTGTCAGGCGCCTCATCTTCCTGCGGAAAACGAGACCCGTTCCGTATTTGGTGATTTCGCCTTCCAACATGCTTTCGTATTTCCGGTTATAGAAAAGTTTGGCATACCGGTTTCCCCCGTTATCCAGTTGATATTCGAGGGAAGCGTCATTGATAAAGGCGTTGCTGGGGACGTCGCCCGTCGAGACCACCCCGCCGAGGATGACGTTGAACCGGTCGTTGTAAAAGCGTTTCGAGAAACGAAACGAATAGTCGGTTCGCTGCCCCGTGCCTGTGCCGAAATTCATATTGTCGCGGGTCTCCATGTTCAGGCTAAAGTCCACATCTTTAATCAGGCTGTTGGTGACATTATTGATTTCGCTCTGGAGGAAATGATTTATCGCGGCGCCCATATCGACTTTCATCATCCCGTCTTCGCCTTCGGACAAATAGATTCCTGTAAGCAACAGGCTGACCGCTTGTTTGCTTCGCTCGTCTGCGTTCATTATCGCCAACTGATTCTGTACGGTAGCGTCGTCCAAGGCATCTATCGTGAATTGCAAGTCCATGTTGTCCAAGGGTTCCTTGATTTTGACGCCGGCATCAGAGTTCACTATACGGGCGGATTGCCCGTCAGGATTGACGGAGGAACGGATTCGTTCGGTGGCCTTTATGTTCAAATAAGGATCCATCGGGTCGCCAAGCCATTCGATGTAACTGTCTTTGTTAATATTCAGCGTTTTATTGGATATTACGGGCATGTTGTATTTGATGATTCCGTCCGAAAGCGTATAACGCCCGGTCAGCAACAAATCGCCCTGCTGCGTGTATTGGAGGGATAAGTCGCCCCCGCCTTCCAACTCAATCCGGTTCGATGATTTTTCGTCCAAATCGACTTTTATCTTTACGGCCGGGTCGATACGGATATTCATGGACATATCCATACCGCCCGCTGTGACAAGGTTGTAAGCGTTGCCTCTTTCCGCAAAACGTCTCAGACTTTGCCGCGGGATGGTATCCTGGAAATAGGAAAATGTCACCAGGTCATCCATCCTGTCCCGAACGGTCAGGGGAGATTCTTTCATGATATAAGTCACATTGGTATTTCCCAGTAAATGAACATTTCCCCGCATAACCAATGCGTTCAACGGGCCTTTTATCGTCGAGTTCAAATCAACAAATAATTTCCCATAAACGATGCTTTCTTTGGTTTTCTTTGCATCCAAGAGTTGCATTTTGCTTGTTGTCAGCTTTATGTCGGCGGCGCTCCGGTTGAAGTTCCGTATATCAACCGTTCCGTTGATGATAAAAGGATTGTTTCCTGCCGAATAGATATTGAATTGATTAAACCGGATCCGGCTGTCTTTGATTTCCACTTTCTGGTTGTCGAACCGCAGGTTGGCGTCGGCGGCCGTGACATTGACGGACGCTGTATCGGTCTGTATATAACCGTTTAGCAGAGGGCTTTTGTCTGTGCCCGTTACAGCCATGTTTCCCTGCAATGTACCTTTCAGATAGCCCTGCCCGGCAAAAAACGGGTTTACTATCATAAGCGGAAACTGACTGATATTCATCGTTCCGCTCAACTGTCCCGTCTTATCCGACTGGTAAAGCGCCGAAAGTTCCGAAACCTCCTGCCGGTTATGGAAAAGGTGCATGTCCACCTGGTGTTGATTCTTATCCACAGGCAGATAGGTGCCGCTCATAAGCAGTTCGCCAATCGGCTGCCCTGCGCATACCAGGCTATCAACGTTTAGATCGGCCACCATTATATAGCTCTCATCCATTGGGATATAACGTACTGAAACGTTTGCTAAACCCTGTGTGGACGGCAGCGTTGGAAATCCTTTGAAGGCTTTGTTCAGATTAATGTTGCTGATTTCGACGGAGAGTTCTTCCATCACGCTGTCATTTTCCAATGAATGAAGCCACAGGGAGGCATAATTGTCGCCGTCTAAACGAAGTTGCGCCGAGATGTCATGAGCCTTCCGGATGTGAACATAATTGTCTTTGTTCAGCGTGAACGGGATAAATGCAATCACCGGATGTTCGGGGAAGAACTGTACGCGGATGCCGTCCGCCTGTTTCCCGGCGCGGGCGCCCAAAAGCAACCCGGTCTCGCCGGATTCGTCCTGATAAGAGACTTCCACGTCGCCGGATTCGTTTTGCAGACTGCCTTTCAAACCGGCTCTGAAGGGAGCTTGTCGGCGGAACTTGTTTTTGACGACGTCAAGAGTATAGTTTACCGAAACCGTGTCTTGCCACAGGTTAAACCGCACCGAATCAATCTTTGTGGTGTCTTTAATCAAGCCGGATAACAATCCGTTCATTTGTATTCCGTTCTCCGGCGAAGTAGAAGCATCAAGCGTAAAACGGTCGAAAAAGATACTGCGCTCTTGCAGGTAGTTATAGATCGGATTATCGCGTGCAGCGCTCATTTGCAGCGCTATATCCGGCAACGAAGCGCGAAGTTGCTGCAAATGGAGGGTGGTATCTGCCTTGATTTGTTTGCTGAGAATCGCTACGGCGTTATTTAATTTATCGACCAGCGTTCCCAAATCGTAATTACCTGTAAGCATGACTTCCAAATCGCCCGTATGGAAGGAGACTATGGTGGTGTCGTTGTTTCCGTTTGTATGAAGGGTTAAGGTTTTCGGTTTTATCTTTTGCTTTTCCATCGTTATCTCCCAGTTTCCCAAGGTGATGTCAAACTGGTGGCGCTTTTGTAAATCCGTTTCCAGTTCCGAAAAAATCTGGAACGACCCGGATAGCGGACTGTCCGACATTCCCAATCCGTACAAATCCAACGAATCCATATCCATAATCAACATTCCGCGTGCGTCATGTTTACGAATGTTGCCATCCAATGTGACGGTTCCCCGCGCATACGGGTATTCACTGGTTAAAGAGGCTTGTATCTGATGGTTATGGAATGATCCGTCTAATGAAATGCCGGAAATTTCCCGGTTTTTGTATTGCATACCTGCCAATGCGCCATCCAATTGCAACCGGGTAGAGTCTGCATAAAAATCCGTCCCCCGCCCTTTCGCTTGTAGAGAAGCCGTTATGTATAAAATGGAATCTTTCGGCAGAAAATGCGCCAGCCCTAAATTATCTGCCTTCAGTTCAGCTTCGTACTCTTTCCGGAACTCATTATACCAGCCTGAAAGCGCGACTTTCCCTTGTTGTTCAGTCAATAAGGTCTTTGTTTGATAAGTTCCTTCCGCCAGCGTAGCCTGTATATCCAAGTGCATACTGTCCGGTACGCTGAACCGTCCCGCATATTCCTTCCTCAAAAAGTCGTTCAGCGGATTTTTGTCGTGAAGAAAAGCCTCCAGATAGAGTTCGCCGGAACGCGATTGGCGGTCAGCCATTTTTTCTATCATGCCATGAGCCTCTACCTGAAACACTTTCGGTAATGTAGCTTGTAGCTCGTGGAGACAGATTTTGTCGGGGTTGCCTTCCAATAATCCGTTAAATGTCAGTTTCTCATCCGGATAGATAGCTTTTATATGCTTCGCCCTTTCTCCTGCCGCAACCAAGATGTCCCGTTTATCTAAAGACGCATCTATTTGTATAAAAAAAGCCCCTTGTGGTTGTTTCGTAAGCATCGTCCACGGAAGGGTTACCTGCGCATTCATGTTTGAATAAGGCGTTTGCAACGACCATTGAGGGACAGTCAAAGCCGTACTGTCACTTCGGAGGCTTCCGTTCATCGACGTGATTTCCAGTCCCGAACGTTCATTGAAAGCGAACGTATGAACCAAAGCGCTGATTTCTTTGCCTTGGTACAGCAAAGAATCAAAACCGGCATGGAGGTTGGTTACGGAGATATGCGAAGGGTCAAATCCTTCTTTTACAGGTTGAGAACCGGTATCATAATCGACATTTACATTTGATAATACCAATTGTGAGACCGCATACCGTTTCGCTTCCATGTCAATATCTCCGCCGGTTAATACGATATCCTCAAAGAATGAGTGGATTAGCATGGAATCCGGCGGCAATTGAAGTGCAAAAGAGATACGTTGCAACCGGATTTTACCGGACGAAATTTTCCAGTTATCAGCCGTTTGGACAGTATCCGGCGATGATGGGATGGAGTCAATCCGAAGCCTTATATCCGTATCCGACAGTTCTAACCGGTTCACGACGGCTTCCATTTTCGCCAAGTCAATACCATTGGTTTGGGCGTCCAATTGCCCGATTATCCCGCTTATCGCCACGCCATCAATCAGATTCTTCGTATTCAACCGAGCCTCTTTCAGGTGGAATCCGTCAAGCGCTATTTTGTGGCTCGGCAACGGTATCGGGTTCACATTCAGCGTTAAGAGATGAACATACAGCACTGTATCCTGCGCCGCATCCGTCACGGAAACATCTTGCGCCATCAAATTCAGGGGAAAAGACAATCGAATCCGTCCGACATCAATGCGCATTCCCAACGATTCGGACGCATAGAACGATGCCTTTTTGACGGCAAAATTCTGAACAGCCGGTATGTATAAAAGAATAGAACCGATTAATACCAATAATATCGGTATCAGTCAAATAAAGCCTATCCTTTTGATCCATGTTTTTGTACCTTTATCCATCACTTTCATTTCGTCAAGGGCAAAGGTACAAAACTTTCTATTCAAGATGAAGATAGATGGATAAAAAACAGATTTTTTTCTGCAGGTGTTTGATTATTTTTATAATTGAAAAAAAATGCAGACCTTTGCATGAAAAAAGGTTTATGAGGATTTTGATAACAGGTGTAACCGGTATGGTAGGATCGTACTTCTACACTATGTATAAGGAAAAA
>JAISJX010000068.1 GCA_031261145.1 Tannerella sp. | reverse complement strand
CGCTGATAAACTGATCCAGTATCGCGCCAATCAAACGCATTTCCAGGACGCGCGAAACAAGCACCCAAACAATGATAATCGACACGACCCCTCCAAAAATGGAAAGCGTCCCCGAACTCTTCATCAATTTATAGATCTGATAAAAGCAAAAGGCGACAAGTAATACATCTATCGCATCTTTAATTCCAAAATCAATATGCATATCTAATTATTTTTCAACATATTCGTTATCTTAACGGCTTCTACGGCCGATTTCACATCATGCACGCGCAAAATATCGGCGCCGTTCAACAAGGCGAACGTATTCAATACGACCGTTCCATTCAAACTTTCATCCGGCGTGCAGTCCAAAAAATTGTATATCATGCTTTTACGCGAAATACCGACCAACAAGGGTAGTTCAAACGTCTCAAAATCAGGCAGCGCCCGCATCAATTCATAGTTCTGTCCCGTTGTCTTGCCGAATCCGAATCCGGGGTCGAGAATAATATCGTTCACGCCCAATAGCCTCAATGTCTGTAGTTTTTCAGCAAAATACAGCATAATCTCTTCCATCATGTCGGTATAACCGGCCTGTTGCTGCATGGTTTGAGGCGTTCCACGTATATGCATCAGGATATAAGGCGTTTGCAACTGTGCTACGGTTTCAAACATCTGCCTGTCCAGCATCCCGCCCGATATATCGTTGATAATGGCGACCCCATATTCCTCGACCGCACGACGGGCCACATCCGCCCGGAAAGTGTCCAGCGACACAATCGCATTCGGATAATGCGCCTTCAGATGCACCAACGCCAGTAGCAACCGTTGCATTTCTTCCTCCGCAGAAATATCGGCTGCACCCGGACGGGACGAATAGCCGCCCAAATCAATTATGGCCGCGCCTTCTTCCAGAATCGCCGCGATTCGTTCACAGATTTCTTTTTCACTCTGTTTCCGGCTATCCGCAAAAAAAGAATCCGGCGTTACGTTCAAAATGCCCATCACAAGAGGCTCTTGCCATGAAAACAAATCTCCTTTTATATTCAATGACTTCATTTCTACACTACTTTCTGATACCCAAATCCGGATATACTCGCACATTTTTCTACAAATGTAATGGAAATTCTATAATATCCACTACTTTTGTTATCAAATTTACTGGAATTATTTATGAATATCGCCGAATTATACCATTTATACCTGCAACATCCGGTCATCTCCACCGACAGCCGGGATTGTCCGCCGGACGCTCTTTTCTTTGCGCTGAAAGGAGCGTCGTTCGATGGTAACCTGTTTGCCGAAAAGGCGTTACAGACTTGCGCGTATGCCATCATCGACCATCCGGATGTGAAAACAAGCGACCGGATGATTGTAACGGATGATGTCCTGAAAACATTGCAACAATTAGCGGCTTACCACCGGAAAAGGTTGGGAACGCCCCTTATCGGTATCACCGGAACTAACGGAAAGACAACGACTAAGGAACTTTTGGCAGCCGTTCTTTCGACTAAATATAACCTGCTTTATACGCAGGGGAATCTGAACAATCATATCGGCGTGCCCCTCACCCTGCTCCGTCTGACGCCCGGCCATGAAATGGCAGTCATCGAAATGGGCGCCAACCACCCCGGAGAGATTCGCGACCTCGTGCAAATCGTCCAACCTGACTATGGCATCATAACGAATGTAGGACGTGCGCACCTGGAAGGATTCGGCTCCTTTGAAGGCGTCATCCGCACCAAAGGCGAACTGTATGATTATCTGCGGCAAACGAATGGCAAACTGTTTATCCACCAGGAAAACGAATATCTGCAAGCCATCGCCCAGGGGTTGGAACAAATCACCTACGGCGCAAGCAGCAAGGCGTTTGTATCCGGACAGGTCATCAGCAGTAACCCTTTCCTCCGCTTTCAGTGGCGGCAACAGGAGGTTTCCCACACTGTGGATACCCATTTGGTCGGCGATTATAATCTGTGGAATGCTCTGGCAGCCATAGCCGCCGGACGCTATTTCGACGTTCCCGCCGAACAAATCAACCGGGCTATCACCGCCTACGAACCGACCAATAATCGTTCGCAATGGAAAAAAACAGCCTCTAACGAACTGATTATCGACGCTTACAATGCAAATCCGAGCAGTATGCAAGTAGCATTAACAAATTTCGCCTCTTTATCGGCCGCCCCCAAAGCCGTGATTTTGGGCGATATGCGCGAACTGGGCGCAAGCAGCCTCGAATGGCACGCAGAAATTGTCAAACAGC
Source organism: Tannerella sp. (assembly GCA_031261145.1). The sequence goes on along the minus strand of JAISJX010000068.1, from coordinate 1,429 downwards.
TTCAAGAGCAGGCATTTGACCGGGTATTTCTCTGCGGCGAACAGTTCACTGCCGCCGGCGGGAACTACCGTTGTTTTCCGACCGTAGAAGCGCTGATTGACTACTTTTCGGCCAACCCGCTTCAAGGTTATCATATCCTGATTAAAGGTTCGCATGGCGTCCATTTGGAAGAGATTGTAGGTTACCTGTAATTTTTTTGAGAAAAATCTCCGTTCGGATTTTTCGTTTTTCATTCTTTTTATTATCTTTGCACCCGATTCTACGATTTCATCTACGAAATCCGGTCCCATAGCTCAGTTGGTTAGAGCATCTGACTCATAATCAGGGGGTCCTTGGTTCAAGCCCAAGTGGGACCACATCGAAAAATGAAGCAGTTACAAAGAAATTTGTAATTGCTTTTTTTGATTTGGGAGTGCACAGTCACATCCCACGTCCTTTACTTACTTCCCCGGCCATAAAAAAAGACGTTCGGCATAACATCTCGCTATGCCGAACGTGCGCATCAATTATACTAAAAACAAATAATTTCTTATAACGGATATTCGTCGAACGCATAAAGAATGGTTGACAGATACCGTTCGCCTGTGTCGGGCAGTATGGCTACTATGTTTTTGTCTTTATTTTCAGGTAATTTTGCCAATGTTAAAGCAGCATACGCGGCGGCTCCCGAAGAGATGCCGACCAGCAGACCTTCCGTTTTGGCTAACTCGCGGCTGGTACGTATCGCATTATCATTGGAAACGAGAATGATTTCGTCAACCACCGAAGGATCGAAGTTTTTCGGCACAAACCCTGCCCCGATACCCTGTATTTTATGCGGGCCGGAATTTCCACCTGACAAAACGGGCGATTCAGCCGGTTCAACAGCGACTATTTTTATATTCGGATTCAGTTCTTTCAACCGTGCGCCCGCTCCGCTGACCGTTCCGCCCGTACCTACTCCGCTCACGAAGATATCCACTTTGCCGTCCGTATCTTTCCAAATCTCCTCTGCCGTCGTTGTCCGGTGTATGGCAGGATTCGCCGGGTTGTTGAACTGCTGCAACACCACCGAACCGGCGATTTCTTTCTGTAGGGTTTCTACTTTGGCGATAGCGCCTTTCATTCCTTCCGCTCCGGGGGTCAAGACAAGCGTTGCGCCCAGCGCTTTCAACAGATTCCGGCGTTCGAGACTCATCGTCTCAGGCATGGTCAGGATCAGTTTGTAGCCTTTGGCGGCGGCAACAAATGCGAGACCGATACCGGTATTTCCACTGGTCGGTTCAATAATGGTTGCACCGGGTGTAAGAAGCCCTTTGGCCTCTGCATCTTCAATCATTGCAAGCGCAATACGATCCTTTACACTCCCTAACGGGTTGTAATACTCTAACTTACCAATCAAATGGGCTTCAATGGATTTCTGTTTCCCAAAAGCGGTCAGTTCCAATAA
>JAISJX010000052.1 GCA_031261145.1 Tannerella sp. | reverse complement strand
CTTCGGGCAGGTTTTCCAATGCCTGAAAGACGACATCCACGGGTATATGGTGTTCGTATTTGCTCAAGATTTTTGAGCGGAAATCTTCTTCAAAGTCTTTGCGGATTACGAAAACGACCTTTCCGAATCCGCTTCGGATAGCGTCGAAGATAGAATAATCCATGATGGTTTCCCCGTTGGGGCCTAATCCATCCAGTTGTTTTAATCCGCCATAACGGCTTCCCATTCCTGCCGCCAATACAAATAATGTAGGTTTCATACGTTCGTCATTTTTTTATTTAATGGTGCAAATTTACAAGATAAAAATGATTTTCTCACACAGGAACGCTAAAAATATCAAAAGAGGAGCGAAACATTTTTCTCTTCATTTTCTCCGTGTCTAATCTAAAAACAAATTTTTTTATGGTAAAAATGACTTTTTTGTTTAATTTATCAGGAGAATGTTTTATATTTGCATCAAATTTACGATAAAAAATATTTAACGATTATTATTTTAATGGGGACACGATTATGATTTGGAATGATACAATGGAATGCATGCCTCGTGAAGAGATGCAGAAGCTACAATCGATTCGATTGAGAAGTGTGGTAGAGCGCGTATATCACAATACGCCTTTTTATCGGAAAAAGATGCAAGAATTGGGTATAACACCCGATGATATTCAGTCAATTGACGATATCGTCAAGTTGCCGTTTACGGTCAAGCAGGATTTGCGGGACAACTATCCTTTTGGGTTGATGGCCGTACCGATGTCTGAAATTGTACGCCTGCAGGCGTCATCCGGCACGACGGGAAAACCGATTGTCGTGGGATATACACGCAAAGACCTGAGTATATGGAATGAAGGGGTGGCTCGCTGCTTGACGGCGTACGGGCTTACCAAAAATGACATTGTGCAGGTATCGTATGGTTATGGTCTGTTTACCGGCGGATTAGGCGCCCATGGCGGTACGGAAACGATCGGCGGAACTGTGATACCGATGAGTAGCGGAAACACGCAGAAGCAAATTCAACTGATGCACGACTTTGGCGCTGATGCCCTGGCTTGCACTCCGTCGTATGCGCTTCACCTGGCGGAAGTCATTCATGCATCCGATTTTCCTTTGGAGGAATTTAAGTTGAGAATCGGCGCTTTCGGAGCTGAACCGTGGACGGATAACATGCGGAAAGAATTGGAAGAGAAATTAAATATCAAGGCGTACGACATCTACGGATTGACTGAAATCAGCGGCCCGGGTGTAGGCGGAGAATGTGAATACCAGGATGGTACGCATCTGTGGGAAGACCATTTCTTCCCGGAAATTGTGGATCCGCAGACACTGAAGCCGGTAGCGCCCGGTGAAATGGGCGAGTTGGTATTCACCACGATAACAAAGGAGGGTATGCCGATGATTCGTTACCGTACGCGCGATTTGACCCGTTTGCATTACGAAAAATGCCGGTGCGGGCGTACAGCCGTCCGGATGGATCGTATCCTCGGACGTAGCGATGATATGCTGATTATCCGCGGCGTCAATGTCTTCCCGTCGCAGGTGGAATCGGTGATACTGGAACTCGAAGAATTTGAACCGCATTACCTGATTACGGTCGATCGGGTGAACAATACGGATACGTTCCAAATTCAGGTCGAATTGCGTCAGGAATATTATTCCGACGAGATGAGCCGGATGCTTGCCTTGCGGAAGAAAATTTCCGCCCGCTTGCAGAGCGTGTTGGGACTTCAGCCGGACATCAAAATCGTTGAACCCCGCACCATCGAACGTAGCCAGGGGAAAGCGAAACATGTGATTGATAATCGAAAATTAGTTTAACTATATAAAATTGAAAGTCATGATAATAAAACAATTATCTATTTTTTTAGAGAACAAGAGAGGACGCTTTACGGAAGTCGCCAAGTTATTAGGTCGCGAAAAGATTAACATGACGGCCTTTACCGTTTCCGAAAATTCGGATTTCGGAATCCTGCGCCTGATAGTGTCGGATACGGACAAGGCCGTTCAGGTGCTTCGTGAGAATAAATATGCTGTGACAGAGGCGGAGGTCGTTTGTTTGCGCTGTCCGAACCAGCCCGGAGCGCTTGGAGTAGCGATGGACTACATTACCGAGGCCGGTATATTTATTGAATATATGTACGCATTCTCGGAAGGTGATTCTGCGCACGTGATTATTCGTCCGGATAATTTGGAAAAATGCGCCGATGTGTTAATGAAGAATAAAATCGAACTGATTGCAGCCAGTGAACTGTATAAGCTGTAATTATTATTAACGTTCATCATGATGATAATTTGAGCGGAAGGTCTTACCTTTGCCGCTCAAAAGCAAGTGGATGAAAAAGGTTTTAATATTATTGGCGGTTGTTTTGTTATGTTCTTCGTGTGGAGAATATAATAAAGTCCTGAAAAGTACGGACTACGAGTTGAAATATTCTTATGCAAAGAAGTATTTCAACCAGAAGAAGTATGGCAAGTCTGCTACCTTGTTGGAGGAGGTTGTACATATATTGAAAGGTAC
>JAISJX010000009.1 GCA_031261145.1 Tannerella sp. | reverse complement strand
CGACGTAGTTTGGGAATACGTATTCGACCCGAATAGCTGCGCCACGCTTACAATCAGAAATAACATATAAAACCGCATAATATGTAAAATTTTAACGGCAAAATTTTGCCTCTTGTTTTTTTTAATTGAAATAAAATTCATACTTTTGTCTGTTTAGTTAGAATTACTGTTGATAAAAACTCTTTTGATAGCTGAACACCTTGAAAGGGAAGGTCTCGTACACCTTTCCTTTTTTTCATTCATGCTATGCTTTTCTGATAAAACCGCATTACTTTTCCATAGGCATTTCATTTTATAAATTACTATTCTATTTATATTTCTCGTATTACAGACTAAAGACGTTTCAGACGAATTTTACCACATCTCCAAAAGCGCTTTTTTTATAACAACCCTGTTTTTTAACTTTTGAAGGAGACTCAGTTTACTCCGGCTGATTTTCGTTTATATACTTCAATCTGCTGTTTCTCATAGGTATGATTGGCATTCTGAGTTCTTTTAAGCTGCACAAAGCGTATCGGGGACGACATTCCCAGCAGCCGCAAGATTTCGTCCAGCGATTCGTCTTCAAAGGTCGCGCGACACGGTTCATCGGCTATTTTCACGTCTTTAAGGATAATTTCCACATTAAACGTCTGTTCCAATCGTTTGAACACGTACGACAACGGGTCGTTCCTGAAGATCATCAGGCCGTCTTTCCAGGCATACCATTTGTAGGTCTCGGTTTTAAGGATGGTGTCTTTTTGGGTATGGTTGTTATAAAGCGCTCGTTCTCCGGGCTTCAGCGCCACAGGCGCCGCCTGTCCGAATGCGATGTCAACTACGCCGTTGGCCATGGTGACGGCCGTCATGGAGTCGGTTGCGTAGGCTTCCACATTGAATGCGGTTCCGGTAGCCGTCAGCGTCATCTGCGCTGTTTTTACGACAAACGGGTTTTTCCTGTCCGACTGGACTTCAAAATAGCCTTCGCCGCCCAAGGAAACCTGGCGTTGCCCCTGACGGAATTTCAACGGATATTTCAGGGAGCTTCCCCCATTCAGCCATACTTTGCTGCCATCCGGCAAATCTATCAGGGAATACATTCCGTGCGGAGTTTTCAGTTCCTGATATTCGGTCGCTTCGTAAGTATCTGCCCGGTCATTCACAAACAGATAGACTGACAAAAGCAGTAGCGGAATCAGCACAATCGCCGCCGCACGTTGCCAATAGACCCATATTTTTTTAACGACGTTTGTTTCCGAAATCTTTTTGTTCATTCTCTTTCCGGCTTTTACGACATCAATTCCCTCCGGGTCAAAAGCCGGGTGCGTGACCTGCCATATATTGACAAAATCCTGATAATAACGCAAATGTTCAGGATTTGCATGTACCCACGTATCAAGTATATGTTGTTCCTCACCAGTCGCTTTGCCGGTCAGGCAAGCTGTGATCAGGAGTTCTATTTGATTCTCATTCAGCATAATTTCATTACTCATTTTATAAAAGACGTTCAAAAAGTCATTTACCACATTATTTAATGATTAATCAAGATTGATTAACGATTTATTACCATTTATCAATCTCATAAAAATTCCCTCAAATATATCTTCAATAAATCAATCGCCTTACTGATACGGACTTCTACCGTCCGTTCGGAAACGTTCAGTTTCTTGGCAATCTCGCGATACTTCAATCCGTCGAAACGGTTGAGTTCAAACGCTTCCCGATACGCTTCCGGTAACTTCCCCAAGGCTTGATGCAGATGTTTCTGTAAATCCGAATAGAGAATATAATGTTCGGTATCTACCATATCGTCAGACGCCTGGTTAGACAACACATAATTTTCGTGTTCATGCCGGATTTTCAGGTGACGGATTTCGTCTAAACAGGCATTTCGGACAGCCTGGAGCAAATATGATTTCAGGGAAGTGTCGATAAGCAACGTCGCCCGTTCGCTCCACAGTTTAAGAAAAATGGATTGAACGATGTCCTCACAAGTAGCCCGATCCGGAAGAAAATTTCCCCCAAATAAAACCATATCTTTATAATACGTTTTGAACAGTAAAGAAAAAGCCTCTTTACCGCCCTGTTTCAATTCCGCAATTAAATATTGTTCATCCAACATAAAATAAAGGTTACGTATCATAAATCGGGCGCAAGATACGAATTATTATCAAAATAATTCGTATCTTTGCCCAAAATATCAGAAATCGGATGTCCGTTTTTTTGAATATATACATTAATATATGTACAATGAAAAATATTATTTTACTATGAACGCGATTCATTTTAGAAAGTCAATCGGCATTCTATGCCTTTGCCTTGCCGTATGTTTCCCCTCGTACCGCCTTCAGGCAAACCCGGAAAACGGCAATCCGGGCAAAGATTTGCCGCGAAGCGCACTTGCCGCTGAGAAAGTAAACGCTCAAGGCGTCGCAAATTATCTGGAGGCTATAAAAAAGAGTAATCAAGAGATTCATAGCCTGATGATTGTACGGAACGGAAAAGTCGTATCCGAAACTTGGTTTGGCGACAATGCACCCGGCAAACCGCACGTTATGTACTCTGTCAGCAAGACCTTTACAGCGACAGCCATTGGTTTTGCCGTGGCCGAAGGCAAACTGAACGTGACGGATAAAGTCATTTCTTTTTTCCCCGACAAGGTGCCCGCAACCATCAGCAACAATCTGAAAGAGCTTGAAATCCGTCATTTACTGACCATGTCGTCGGGGCACG
>JAISJX010000434.1 GCA_031261145.1 Tannerella sp. | reverse complement strand
TGAACCGCTTGTATAATTACATTACTATCAACAAGGGAGCGCGGGATGGAATAGAGCCGGATATGGGAGTGGCCTCCATCAAAGGGGTAGTTGGCATTGTCTCAACGGTTAACGAGCGTTTTTCGGTTGTCATCCCGATCCTGAACCCGAAATCGAAACTCAGTTGTAAATTAGCTACCGGCAGTTATTTCGGGTCGTTATTTTGGGATGGCCGGAATACACAATACGCCAATTTGACCGAATTGCCTAATCATGCGGAGTTTAATCCGGGAGACCAAGTGGTGACGAGCGGTTATTCAGCCGTATTTCCGGCCGGTTTGCTGGTTGGAACGGTGGCGGAATTTGATAAGGAGCAGGGTACTTTTAATTCGCTGAAAGTCAAGTTGGCGGTTGATTTTCAGAGTCTGAGGATGGTGCGAGTGATTAAGAACGATTTACAACAGCAACAGTTGGAGGTAGAGCGGGAGGCAAAGAAAAATGATTAAGGGTCTGTTAAAAGTATTGATTAATTTTGTGCTTTTTGTAGCGCTACAAGTGTTGATCTTGGATAATATTCATTTATTTAAGATTGTGACCCCTTTCCTGTATATCTATGTGATTCTGAAAATGCCTATCAATTTATCACGTACTCAAATAGTTACCATTTCTTTTCTTTTAGGGTTGGCGATTGATATGTTTTCCAACACGTGGGGAATGCATGCGGCCGTCTGTTCGTTTGCCGGATTCATACGGAATCCGTTGTTGAAAATCTTTTTGGATAAAGATATGGTTGAAGATGCGTCTCCTTCCTACCGGACATTGGGGACGGGGGCTTTTATGCGGTACGCCATTTCTTTGGTTGTGATCCATCATGTTTTCCTGTTTTTGATTGAGTCGTTCTCGTTTTTTGATCCGCTTTTTTTACTTCTCCGCATAGTTTTAAGTATTATATTGACAATATTGTGTATCTTTATCGTCGAAACGTTTAGTATAGAAAAACGAAGAAGTGGAAACATCTAAAACAAAATACCTCTACGGAGGACGGCGTTATGTGATTATCGGTTCGGTAGTCTGCGTTATTCTTATATTCATTATCCGCTTGTTTTCTTTGCAAATGACTGACAATGAATACAGCAATAAGGCGAATAACAATGCTTTCCTGAAAAAGACGCTTTATCCGGCGCGTGGCGTCATTTATGACCGGAACGGCAAACTGTTGGTGTACAACCAACCGGCGTATGATGTAATGTTGATTATGCGGGATATACAACCTTTTGACACACTTGATTTTTGCCGTACCGTCGGCATTACGAAAGAAATTTTCGACCAGCGGATTGCCGATATTAAAAACAGGAACCTGAATCCCGGTTATTCATCGTATGTCCCTCAGATGTTTATGAACCAGTTATCTACGAATGAATATGGCGTTTTACAGGAAAAATTGTATAAATTCCCCGGATTCTATATCCAGAACCATCCCATTCGCGAATATACGTATCCGAATGCGGCGCTGGTGTTAGGTGACATCGGGCAGGTAAACCGGAAAGATATTGAGAATGACAGCTATTATGTGCAGGGCGATGATTCCGGTCGTTCGGGCGTGGAACGTTGGTACGAGAATCTGTTACGGGGCTACAAGGGTATGGAAATATTGCTGCGTGATGCGCACGGGCGAATCAAAGGCCGCTACGATGATGGCCGGCAGGATATGGCGCCGGTTTCGGGGAAAAATCTGACGTTATCCATTGATATGGATTTGCAGATATATGCCGAAAGATTGATGCGGAACAAGTTGGGCAGTGTGGTGATGATTGAACCGGCAACGGGCGAAGTCCTGTGTTTGGCTTCGTCTCCTGCGTATGATCCCGGTCTGTTGGTCGGACGGCAACGGGGAAAGAATTATAAAGAATTAGAGAATAATCCGTTAAAGCCATTGACTGACCGTTCGATTAAGGGATTCTATCCGCCCGGTTCCACGTTTAAGCCGACGCAAGGACTTATCTTTCTACAGGAAGGGATTATTACGCCGGATAAGCTGTACACATGCGCCAACGGATATACGTTCCATGGCGGTAAACCGGCTTGCCACTCACATGGTTCTCCATTAAACCTGGCTGCTGCCCTCGCAACGTCCTGTAACTCCTACTTCTGTTGGGGATTACACGATATGTTAGATAACCGGAAAAGGTATCCGACTGTTCAGCAGGCGTTTGAAATATGGAAGGAGCATATTGTTTCCCAGGGTTACGGCTATCAGTTAGGAATTGATTTGCCGAGCGAGGGCCGGGGTTACATTCCGAACAGCAAGGTTTACGATGGGATTTACAAAGGCCGCTGGAATTCGAGTACGATCATTTCGAATGCTATCGGGCAGGGCGAAGTAACGGCAACCCCGCTTCAGATTTGTAATCTGGCGGCCACCATTGCAAACAGGGGATATTACACGGTTCCTCATGTAGTCAAAGAGATTGAAGGCGGCGCTTTGGATTCTATTTACACGCATCAGAAAAAGACCTCCATAGACGCCCGTCATTATGACTATGTTGTGGAAGGAATGCGGAATGCGGTACAGTTTGGGACTTGTAAAGGGTTAAACATGAGAGATGTGTCTGTGTGCGGAAAAACCGGTACGGCTGAGAATATGTATGGGAAATCCCATTCTGCCTGTATCAGTTTTGCACCGGCCGATCATCCGGAAATCGCTATTTCCGTTTACGTGGAGAATGGCGGATATGGAGCGGACAATGCTATTCCGATCGCCCGTTTGATGTTGGAGAAATACTTTTACGGCGAAGTGACGCCTGAATATAAATATTTAGAAAATAGAATTTTAAACACCGTTATATTGCCATAAATGTACAACAGGGAAAAAAGCGTATGGAAATCCGTTGATTGGGTGACGATCGGTATTTATGTACTGATGGTCGCTGCCGGTTGGTTGAGCATTTGCGGGGCAAGTTACGAATACGAAGCGACCGGTTTGTTTGGTATGTCCGGGCGTCCCATGCTGCAATTATTCTGGATTGGCACGGCTTTGATACTTGTTTTCATTATCCTGATGTTAGACAGGAGTTTTTTTGAAACGTTCGCCTACCTGATATACGGTCTTATCATTCTCCTGCTGATTGCGACGATCTTTCTTGCGCCCGCTATTAAAGGCTCCCATTCATGGTTGGCTTTAGGGCCGCTTCGCATTCAACCTGCTGAATTTGCCAAGTTTGCAACCGCTTTGGTGCTGGCCAAATTCATGAGCAGCTATAATTTTGATCTGTTTACGGTTAAGAACTTTTCGATTGTCTTGTTGATGATTTTTTTCCCGATGGGCTGTATTTTATTGCAGAAAGAAACCGGTTCGTCACTGGTTTTCCTGGCGTTTACCCTGATGCTTTACCGCGAAGGGATGTCGGGTTTTATCTTGTTGGCAAGCGTTTGCGCCGTGGCGTTCTTTGTGATTGTGTTGAAGTACGCGGAAGAAATGCTTGGGGCGACGCCTTTGGGCGAGTTGATTGTGTCGGGGGTGACTTTTGTCATCATGGTTGGCCTGACGTTTATATTCGGCAAGAATAAAAAAGCTGCACTAACCATGCTTTATATACTTGGATTGATGCTTCTTGCCGGATTTGGCCTGTCGTTCTATATGCCGGTCAATTATGTCTGGTTTATCCTCGGCGCTATCGGATTAAGCGTTATCTATCTGGTTTTATTATCGTTGAAGAACTTAGAGTGGAATTATGTATTGATTGGTCTGTTTGCCGTTCTTGCGATAGGATTCCTGCTGTCGGTGAATTATGTGTTTGACAATGTGTTGGAGTATCACCAGCAGATGCGTATCAAAGTGGCTTTGGGGTTAGAAAACGATCCGAGCGGCGCGGGTTATAACGTGAACCAGTCGATGATAGCCATTGGTTCGGGCGGATTTTCGGGCAAAGGCTTTTTGAACGGGACGCAAACCATGTTGAAATATGTGCCGGAGCAGGATACCGATTTTATTTTCTGCACGGTAGGAGAAGAGTTTGGCTTTTTGGGTTCGTTGCTCGTCTTATGTCTTTTCGGCGTGCTGATCATACGGTTGGTCTATCTTGCCGAGCGACAGGATTCGGCCTTCGGACGGGTATATGGCTATTGTGCGGCTTCCATTTTCTTTTTCCACCTGCTGGTTAATATCGGGATGGTACTAGGACTTACGCCTGTGATTGGCATCCCGCTTCCATTTTTCAGTTACGGAGGCTCGTCCCTGTGGGGCTTTACCATCTTGTTATTTATCTTCTTATGGATAGACGCCGGCCGCAAGGAAACCTGACCGCCTTTCTATTTTTTCGCTTTTTTGATTCGCAACCCGATTTCTTCAAGCCCCTTGAGGTTGTCTTCCCGCATACCCTGGCGGATACTGAAGGTGTATTGCCCTTTATGGGGAAAGGTGTATTGTGTTCGTACCGGGATGCTTAGCTGGTGGACGGAAATCCCGTTGCCTGACCATTTCCCGTAGTCGTCGGCCAGCATACATTCGATGGTGTCGCGCCAAACCGGGCCGATAGGTTGTTCTTCGGCGCAAAACAGCCAAAGGTTTTGAAAGGGGTATAAATTATTGTTGCGTATCTCTATCAAGACATCGTAAGGGATGGTTTTGTCTTTGATTTCGTACGTGAAATAGAGTTCTTTTTCTTTGCTCCATGTTTGTTCAATCATCTGATATTGGTCATAATAATCCTTCCTGGAGCATGAAAAGCAGATAGCGCATAAACAAAGAACAGTGATTTTATTTCTCATTTTGTTGTCTTCGCCTCTGTTTGGGCGTTACTCTTTCGGTGAATTGTTATTATTCTGAGGCGGTTGGCCGTTATTATTTCTCCTGAAATTAGAGGCGCCCCGGTTATCGCGATTTCCCGGACGTTTTTTCTTTTTCCTCTTGACGGAATCGAACCGGTTCACGTTATCCCCCAAAATATCTTGGCTTTCCCGTTTTTTCGACGTCTGGACATTCTTGTCCACTACTTCCAGTTGTTCCGGTTTGATGCCTTTCCTGTTCAATCCGATGATTTCAAAAGCGCGTTCGGCGGAAATCGTTACAATATTAGCCGCTATTGACTTATCTGTCGAGTACGAGATTTCTTTCCTGAAAATATCCGCTTTGAAATAATAATAGGTACTGTCTTTTGTTTCCAAATTGATTTTGCGCGAAGGAAGCTGTTTTTGCGCTTCGACGTAGGCGTTTACCTCATAATTGAAACAACATTTGAGTTTGGCGCATTGACCGGCCAATTTCTGCGGATTCATTGAAATATCCTGAAAACGAGCCGCATCCGTGGCGACCGATACAAAATTGGTCATCCACGAAGAGCAACAAAGTTCCCGTCCGCAAGGGCCGATTCCGCCAATCCGTCCGGCTTCCTGACGCGCCCCGATTTGTTTCATCTCGATGCGCACCCGGAACGTTTCGGCCAAAACCTTAATCAACTGCCTGAAATCCACCCGTTCGTCGGCGATATAATAAAAAATAGCCTTGTTCCCGTCGCCCTGATACTCCACGTCGCCTATTTTCATAGCCAGTCCCAAATCGACGGCAATCTGGCGGGAGCGGATCATCGTTTCGTGTTCACGCGCCTTCGCCTCGTTATATTTGTCTATATCAGACTGTTTGGCAACACGATAAATGCGTTTGACATCAGCGTCTTCGCGTCGTATATTATTTTTGCGCATTTGGATAAGGACTAATTTCCCTATCATGGAAACCGTTCCGACATCGTGTCCCGGACTGGCTTCCACGGCTACGATGTCTCCCTTTTCCAACGGGATTTTGGATTCGTTCACATAATATCCTTTGCGCGTATTTTTGAACTGGACTTCTACATAATCGGTAGCCTGTTCCGCTTCGGGGATGTCACATAACCAATCATACGTATTCAGTTTCGTATTAAATGCTTTGCTACATCCTTTCCGGCAGAGGCAATGATGGCCTGTATTTTGTATAAAGTCCATACGTTTAATTGAGCAGGTGATGTTTTTTAAAGACTTTTTGGATCGCCTCCAATGCATGATCCAATTGTGTTATCGTGTGGGTTGCCATCAGCGAGAAGCGTATCAGCGTATCCTGCGATGCAACTGCCGGCGAAACAACCGGATTCACAAAGATGCCCATGTCAAACAGTTCGCGAACAATCAGGAATGTCAATTCATTATTGCGGATAAACAGCGGAATGATCGGTGTTTGCGTATTTCCTATTTCGCAGCCCATCCGACGGAATCCGTCTAAAGCATAATGCGTTAACGTCCAAAGATGTTCGATGCGTTCCGGCTCACTTATCATGATGTCGAGCGCAGCATTGGCGGCGGCCGTTGCAGCAGGCGTGTTGCTTGCACTGAAGATGTAGGGGCGGGAATTGTGGCGCAGGTAATTGATCACCTCATCATCACCGGCAATAAATCCACCGATGGAAGCCAGCGACTTACTGAACGTACCCATAATCAAATCGACATCGTCCGTGACGTTGAAATGGTTGCACGTACCTCGTCCCTGCCTGCCGAACACGCCCAGGCTGTGAGCCTCATCGACCATGATGCTTGCTTTGTATTTTTTTGCCAGTTCCACAATCTCAGGCAGTTTGACGATATCTCCCTCCATACTGAAAACTCCGTCGGTAACGATCAACTTGATTCTGCCGTTTTCGCACTTCTGGAGTTGTTTCTCCAGCGAATCCATGTCGTTGTGTTTGTATTTCAGTTTGGTTGAGAACGATAAACGATGGCCTTCGATGATGGAGGCGTGATCCAGTTCATCCCAAAGGATATAATCTTCGCGCCCGGTGACACACGATACGACGCCCAGATTTGTCTGGAAACCTGTAGAATAGATCATCGCATCATCTTTTCCTACAAATTCAGCCAATCGTTTTTCCAATTTCACATGAATGTCTAATGTCCCATTCAGGAAGCGCGACCCGGCGCACCCGGAGCCATATTTCCGGGTAGCTTCGATGGCTGCTTCAACGACTTTGGGGTGATTCGTCAGTCCCAGGTAGGCGTTTGAACCAAACATTAATACTTTCCGTCCGCTGATAGTGACTTCGGTATCCTGATCACTTTCAATTGTCCGAAAATAAGGATATAATCCCGCAGCTTTAGTCTTCTGGGGAAGGTCGAATTTCGCTAATTTTTCTTGTAACGGTTTCATCTTTATTTCATGAGGTTTTCCCTCTTCTTTCAAATAATTTAGTGTTGAATGTATCCTATTTATATCAAATCAACCGCAAAGGTAGTAAAAAAAATATGAATTCTTCGCTTATTTATAAAAATGCTTTTATAAGGATGAAAAAGACTGTTGTAAAACATATATTTTGATGCGAAACAAGGCGTCTTTTTGATAACGATATGTCAAACAGGCTATTC
>JAISJX010000408.1 GCA_031261145.1 Tannerella sp. | reverse complement strand
TGAACCTTTCAGCCATCCGCATACATAGATACCGCCGCAATCATCGTGCAGCCACATCACGTGATGCACATTGTTGTAACGTACCATACAGTTCATCTCCGCATTGATATCGCCTCCTCCTATTTGCGATCCGCCATAACGACCGAAGCGGATTTCGTTATTTTCCACAATCATTCGGGGCGTATTACGCGCAGAGTAGCCTAATCCGCTGGTATAATTCATTCCGTAATTTTCGATCAAATTGTTACTTAACCGGATGTCGCTGCTTGTCATCGTTTGATAGCTCTCATTGACAACTATGCCTGATGCAGCGATTTGGTCGAAATGGCAAGCTGTAATTTCACTGTTATTCACACCGGAAATAAAATTAACCCCGTGACCGCCGGTAGAAAAAACATTACAGTTGACAAGGTGTATTCCTTCTGCATAACGTGCTTGTATTGCCGAGCTTACTGAAATATTTCCATCCAGTAATTCAACTCCGATATTACAGCGAACAGCCGGAACGGTATTGGGTGCAGCCCAATTACTGTACTTAAATTCGATATTTTCAAAAAACACATTGCGTACAGGCACAGAAGCCGTTCCTTCAATGTTGAGTAATTTTTCCGCTACAGGATAGACAATGTCCAATTGATTGATGTCTTCACCCGCACCCGGTTTATAATAAAGCACTTTGGTATCTCTATCAAGATACCATTCGTCTTCCATATCCAAGAAATCCAAGGAATTTTCCCAAAAGTAAGACAAGTCGTTTGTCGCCCACTTAACAAGTGCCCATCCAAGGGTAACGATGGTATAATTATTCGCATACGCCAATTTTTCGTAGGAACTAATTTTTACCCGACTGTGCACCCAATGTTGGTGAATCACCATTTCCACTTCCCCTGGTTTATCCCAATCGCTAATTTCTGAAGAATTGATTAACATTTTAAAATTGGAATCCGCATCGGGATAAAAACCATGTATTTTGAAATAAGGTCCAAAATGTTGGTTGTCGGTTCGGTTCGGGTAACGCGCCCTTACGGCCATTTTGCCATTGACATACAATTGCCTGAAATCGGCAGTTGCCGGTAGTTGTGCCGTGTATATTCCATTGTCTGCAAGTTGCCAGCCGGTTACTTTTTGGCCGCCCGACAAAACAACTTTACCATCATCCTGATAAGCATTGGTGGAAACACCTATAAAACTCAAGGTATCAGTGGCCGTTCCGGTCATATCGTTGCCCACGTTGATGTGGAAAGTACGAGGATAAACGCCCTCTTTCAGATTCACCCGAACGTGTTTTATCCCCACATTCCGTAAACCGCTGATTTTTGACTTTAAGCCTGAATAATCACTCAGACTGCCCGGATTGGCTTCGCTAAATGCAGCGCCGCTCCCGTCGGGAGATACCCAAAGTTCCTGTGCCGATAGACTACAAGACCAGATGACAATAAATAAACTTGCTACTAATTTTTTCATGTGAATTGTTTTTTTAAAAATGTCTGAAAAATCAGGGAAGATGTAGGAAATTATCCCTGATTTTCCAGACAAACGGGGAGCCAAGTTCAGCTCACCTTGTACTAATTTTATTCTTTGACAAATTTGAAATAATCAAAACCCGGCGTAGCAGATTCCAATGCAGAGAATTTGATGATAAGAATGTGTTTCCCGGCAGTAAGAGCTACACTTGGCCCATCTGTTTCTACGATAGCCAAATCGGTGCCAAGCAAAAGCGCTTCGCCGATGGGTGCGTCATCTAAAGTCAATTCCAAAGCGCTCATTTGGTTATTTGTTGTTGCGAACGAAAATTTATACGTGCCGGCTTCCGGTACATTAATCACATAAGAAAGCCATTCGCCGTCGCGTGTAGCAACAACAAGATGTCCATTGCTGGCACTGGTGCTGGCCATAATACCTACGCCTGCATTGTCGGTTCTATAATTGGCAGGAGGAACTGCATTATTCGAGCCATCCAAGTCGTGATAACCTACAAATTCACCGCCTTTATCGAAGTTTTCCGCTTCCACGATGCCGGGGTTGTGCGGTACACCGTCAGGATAAGCGATCGGATCATATTTGGTGTATGTGATGTAATCCAAAAGAAAACCACCGTGGTTAATCTTAACGGTAAGCGTATGCACCCCTTCGGTAAGATGCAGGCGGGTATGCCCTTTTGTGTAGAGCGTCCAATTGCCACTCGTTAGTGATGGTGTTGTAGCAGCAAGATCATCATCTATCAACAAATCCAATATATGCGGTGCATTCTCAACAAAAAATCCCGTAAAAGAAAAATAATACTCCCCTGTTTCCGGAACAGCAAGCGTATAATTGTACCATTCATCCGTACCGGGTGTGAGAGCAAAGCCATTGCTATAACCACCTGCTTGAATTTTGGCATTTATGCCACCGTCTTCGACTCTTCTATAGTCACCACCCTGCGTATTCCATCCGGGGTCATTCCCGCTCCAAGCAACACCTATGCCTCCTTGGTCAAAGTCTTCCCCTTCAATTCTTCCAAGCACATGCGGGGTACCGTTCGGGAAGGAAAGCGGATTCACTTTTTCAAATTCAAAATAATCAAAACCCGGACCGCCTGTAAATTCAAGCGTCAGCACATGTACTCCTGCGGAAAGCTGTATGTTTGGCCCTGCTGATGTCCAGAGACCCCAACCGGTATTCGGCAGCGAAGCCTCAGCCACTTGTTCTCCGTCTATCGACATTTTCACAGAAGAAACCGCATCATTCAGGGTACAAAAAACAAAA
>JAISJX010000364.1 GCA_031261145.1 Tannerella sp. | reverse complement strand
CCATCTATGTACCCGAAGGACAAAGGGCGCAACTGACGATGGCCGACGGAACAAAAGTCTGGCTGAACGCAAGAACCAGTTTCGCCTTTCCAACCTGTTTTTCGGAGAAGGAGCGCAAGGTGGAGTTGGACGGCGAAGCCTATTTTGATGTGGCGCGGGATGAAACCATGAAATTTGTCGTGCAGACGGAAAAGTATCATGTGGATGTGCTGGGTACCGAATTTAACGTCAGAGCCTATCTACAGGATAATCAGTTTGAAACCGCACTGATAAAAGGTTCCGTAGAAATATTTTCCGGGGAGACTCAAGAAAAAATACGGCTGACGCCGGAAAAACGGGCCTATCGCGAAAACGGGCATCTGGTACAGGCGGCGCTCCCGAATCATGACCATTTTTTGTGGAAAGAAGGTATCATTGCCTTTGAAAAGGAAAGCGTGAAGAATATTTTCGACAAGCTGCAACTCTACTATGATATACGCATCGAAGTGAAAAACAAAAAATTACCCGCGGATACATACACCGGGAAATTCCGTACAAAGGATGGTATTGAGCATGTCTTGAAAGTATTGCAGCTTCGCCATAAGTTCAGATATACGAAAGATAACGATTCTAATAAAATAGTGATTTACTGATACATGAATTATTCACCCTTTAAAAATACATAAGCCTATGGAATAGATGTCAATCAAACAGCAGAAAAAAAGCCGGAAAGTGTTGCAACCACTCCCCGGCCAATAAAGTCAACACATGACGAAATTTAGAATCAATAAGTATCAACTTTATTTAGTTACAAATGTATGTATAAAAATTTAATTAAACAAACTTTGTGGTGCAAACCACTTTTAAAAAAAACAGTACGGAAGATGAGAACGACAACATTTTTTTTAATCATCATCGGAACAGGTCTATTTGCGGCAGAAGGTCATTCGCAAACGTCGAAAGTCAGTATTACGGCTCAGAATACCAGCGTGAAAGAAGTGCTGCGTGAAATAGAAGATCAGACGGATTACCTGTTTATCTACAACCCGAACGAAGTCGATCTGGATCAGAAAACTTCAGTGCAGGCACAGGATAAGACTGTAACCGATGTATTAACCGGTGTATTTAACAAGGCGGAAACTGTTTTCCTCATCGAGGGATACAACATCATGCTAATGAAGCGTCCGGATGCACAGCAGCCGAACAGGAAACGGGTTTCGGGCGTAATTATCGACGAAAAAGGCGAAACTATTATCGGGGCGAGTATTATCGAAAAGGGGTTAACCAACGGAACGGCCTCTGATGCGGACGGGAGATTTTCACTGTCTGTCTCGGAGAATGCAGTACTGCAAATCTATTACATTGGCTATTTCACGAAAGAGATTCCGACAGGAGACCAAACGACTTTTGAAATCACACTTGTGGAAGATGCACAGGCCATTGAAGAAGTTGTGGTGGTAGGCTATGGTACGCAGAAGAAGCGCGACTTAACAGGCGCCGTATCTTCGGTGAAAATAGCGGAAATGCCGGTGCAAACCTACAGTACCGTCAGCCATGCGCTGGCAGGAAAAGCGGCCGGATTGCAGGTCACGCAGAACAGCGCACAGGTCGGTGGCGGGGCTACCTTCCAGATTCGTGGAGCCACTTCGACAGGCGCCGGAAATAGCCCGTTAGTGATTATAGATGGTATCCCTGTTTCAAGTTCATCCTTTGAAGGTTCAGGCAACCGGTATTCTGCCGGAACAGTGGATAACGTGCTGGAAAGTCTTAACCCCAATGATATTGAATCCATTGATGTGTTGAAAGATGCCAGTGCGACCGCCATTTACGGATCGCGTGCAGGGCATGGAGTTATTATTGTCACGACCAAAAGAGGGAAGAACCAGAAGGTAAATGTTACTTATTCGGGAAATGCTTCCGTGCAGAATATGAAAAACTCATACAAAATGTTGAATGCACAGGAATACATGTCACAACGGAATAAGGATAATTACGAAATGTATCTGCAAAATAACGGGTTGGATGTATATAAAGACTACATTTCTCTGGCTCCGGGTCATGTGCCTCCTGCGTATGTTCCCATGTTTTCGGATGCGGAAATTGCCGCCGCCAAGACTACGGACTGGTTTGATGAGGTAACCCGTCAGGGCTTCCAGCAATCGCATAATATTTCGATGAATGGCGGTACAGAATCCACCCAATATATGGCTTCCCTGAACTATTTCACCCAAAAGGGTGTGGTCAAAAACAACAATTTGAATCGTTTTACAGCCAAATTCAATCTGGATCAACAGATTTCCAAATACGTAAAAGCCGGATTAAGTTTTAATCTCAGTCGCAATCAATACGATAATGTAGCATTGGGCGGCAGTCGAGGTGAAAACTCCGGGATTATTGGTTCGGCGATCACTTTTAATCCTACGATTCCTATTTATGATGCCAATGGTGAGTATTCTTCAAATCCTGAGCAGTCATATCTACCCAATCCTGTCTCTTTATTAGAGATTACCGATATAACTACAAAGGACCGGGTACTTGGGTCTGCCTATACGGAAGTTGAACCTGTCAAAGGGCTGAAATTGAAAGCGGTATTAGGCGTTGACCGGCGAATATCCAAG
>JAISJX010000180.1 GCA_031261145.1 Tannerella sp. | reverse complement strand
CGCCTTTTTCCGACCGTTCGGCTTCCGGAACCGGGCTGTTTTTGTAACTCTTACATTGATATAAAGTGTTTATTTCATCAGCCGTAAGTTCAAAACCGGCGTATTCGCGGAAAATCTGTTGCACCGCCGAAGACGGTTGGCTGTTCAGTTTTTGAGCGAAACCGTCGGATGTCAACTTCACCTGCGTAATCAACCCGAAAATCCCGTCCTTGGTGGAATGTCCGCATTGCTGATTGCCGATACTGATTCCGCTGTTTCCGTGGTCGGGGGTAATCACGATGGCCGTTTCCCCGTTCTGTCGGGCAAACTCCAGCGCGACCTGACAGGCGCGGTCGAAGGCCAGAAACTCGGTCATCATCGCCGCCGGGTCATTGCCATGTGCCGCCCAGTCCACTTTACTGCCTTCCACCATCAGGAAGAATCCGTTCTCATTTTTAGACAACTTCTCAATGGCCGTCCGGGTCATTTCGTCGATTGGAGGCTCTTTGGACGGGTCGCGGTCAAGGTCGTAGGCCATGGCGCCCTCGCTATACAACGCCCACATCTTGTTGCCGGCATAGCTGCGCATCCCGTTCAGGTCGTTTTTGTACACGCCGTAGCCGTTTGCTTTCAGGTATGTTTCATCGTTTTCCGACAAGATTGCTGCACCGCCGCCAATCACGACGTCCAGGTCGTTATGCACCATCTGCGGCGCAATCCAGTCGTAGCGTCCGCGGTTGTAGCTGTGCGCCGAGCAGTCAGCCGGCGTCGCATGTGGAAATTCACAGGTGAACACCAAACCCGTAGCTTTCTGTTGCAGAAACTTTGCCGCTTCCAGGATGGTGGTCAGCGGTTGGAACGCACGCGACGGGTCGTTCGGATAAATGTCATTCTCCGGGTCGCTGACCGGATACGTGGAAACAAATCCCGCCCGGCTCGGATAGCCGGTCATGTAACAGGACGTCGTAGGCGCCGAGTCTCCAATCGGGTCGTTGGACGAATGAGTACGCACCGTTCCACACAGGTAAGGGTCGATAGCCAGTTTCGGTTTGTCCGGATGCAGGTACCACTGATACCACCGGGCAGCCGAAACGGTCGCCAGCGAAGTGCCGTCAGGAATCAATAAAATCAGGTTTTTTACCGGTTTAACCTGCTCCGGTTCCACAGATTGCGCCGGCCAAACGGATACGGCCAGCAGAAATAAAAAAAGAATTTGCTTTTTCATAGAAACATAATTTATTTAATATATTGGTATAATATCTTCTTCAAACAAGGTGATTTTTTCCAGACCGGTCTCTGTCACCAGAAAACTATTTTCAATACCGACCGCTCCGACGCCGGGAATCACAAATTTAGGCTCCAGGGCGAGCATCATGCCGGGTTGTAATTCTTCTTTTGAACGGGAGGTCAACACCGGCGGCTCGTTGATTTGCAACCCGATTCCGTGCCCCACGAATTTCGCCTGCTGCCGGGTGCCCATGAAATAACCGGCCAACCCTTGCTTTTCCACTTCCGCCAGCGCCAAGTCGTACAACGCGGCGCAAGCCACGCCCGGACGCGCCGTCTGCATGATTTTCTCCTGAATCCCGATGGATGTCTGATGCGCCCGGTACGCCAATTCCGGAAGTTTGCCTGTTGCAAACACACGGGTCATGTCGGTCAGGTAAGCCGTGTAATTGCCGACCATGTCGACCATCACCGCCATGCCTTCTTTCAGTACCGTCCCGTTGGCGCCGATCGGACAGAGGGGCACCTGGCCTCCGCCGCCCAAGGCGAAATCATAGGGCGAAGGCGCTTCGGCGTTCGACCCGGTTAACACACTGCCCATGAAAATATCCATGTTACTTCCGAACGCATGGAATACGCCGAACGAACCGTTCAAGCGCATCCGTTGTTCAATCCCGGCCTGAAACGCCACATCGGTCATCCCCGGCCTGAAACAGGAGGGTATTTCGGAATAAGTCAGTGCATGTTGCCGGGCGGACAGCCGGAATTGTTCGATTTCCCAAGGCGTTTTAATCATCCGCACCCGACGCATCAACGTGGTGGCATTGCCGGTTTCCGGCGACTGAAACACCTCCTGCAAACGGATACATTCATTATACGTTATCTCGTCCGTTTCAAGCAACAGCCGCTTGGGGAAAGACATTCCCCGTCCGGTGAAAAATTCGGCGATCTGTTCCGGTTTCCGGATAGACGCCACTCCCTCGCCGGTGAAATCGTTCGGACGTTTCACAAAAGAAACGGGTTCGCCTTCGGTCGGCAAATAAAAATAACCGCTGAATACCCGTCCTGTCATATAATACAGGTTCACATCCATCGTCAGCAAACAGCCATCCACATTCATCTGTTGCATGGCGTTTTGCACGCGTTTTCGTCTTGTCAGCAAGTCATCCGGCAACTTCGTTTCCATCATTCAGTTTTATTTTCAGCCCCAAAGATAGTCGTTTTTTTGTTAAATACGGATGCCGGGACGCGAAAAATAAAAATTCAATTAGCGCCTGCAACTATCGCATTTGTTATGTGTGTGCGCACACATCTTTCAAATTGTCACATTCTTGCCCGGATCCGGGAGATGCGAAAGCGCCATTCATTAGTTGCCCATGAATCATTGTCCGTACGGTGGGGAATAAAATAAAAGGAATATAGACGTTCTCATGAAAAGTTTTTGTACATTTGCAGACTATAACATTGAATATTATGAAAAGTAGTAATATGGATTCAGTAGAAAAAGAAGATATGGGTGAAGTAATGACACAGCCTTTTACTCCAAACAAAATCAAGATAAGATATCAATCCATATCTCTTGATTTCATGGTTGAAAAAATCAAACAAGGAGATATTGACTTGTCCACAGAATATCAAAGAAAAGAAAGACTTTGGACTGATGAAGAACAAAGCCGTTTAATAGAATCTATACTCATAAGAATACCCCTGCCAGTATTTTATTTTGATGGAATCAATAGTGAAAGATGGTTGGTAATAGATGGTTTACAGAGGATTAAAAGTTTTAAAAGATTCATGGTTGACAAAGACCTTAAATTATCGGGTTTGGAATATCTTCCTCTTAATGGTAAAAGTTGGGAGGATTTAGACCGACCTCAACAACGACAGATTATTGAAACTCAACTTCAATGTTACATATTAGAAGAAGGGGACACAAATATAAAATTTAATATTTTTAAACGAATTAATGTCGGAAGAATTTAATAATTTATTAACCTAATTTTGAACGAAGTATGATAAATAAAATTTCAATAAAAAATTTCAAGTCTCTAAAGAAAGTTCAAGTTGAGACAAAGAGTTTGAATCTGTTAATGGGCTTAAATGGAATGGGCAAAAGTTCATTCATTCAGGCATTGTTGCTGTTAATGCAAAGCGACAAATTAGAAGAAAGAGTGATAGATTTGAATGGACTTCTTGCCCAGATAGGAAAGGGGAGGGATGCTTTATACCAGTTTGCCGAAGAACAACCTGAACATATTGATTTTACTTTAACATTTGATGAATGTCCTGCTTTTTCATGGAAATTTAATTATCAATCAGAGAAAGAAGAGTTGATTGCAGAATGTGGTTACAAAAAAGAGGACATGAAATTTTTCAGAACACAAACTAAAAAATTTCAATATATAAGCGCTGAAAGAATAGGACCAAGAGATATTTATAAAGCATCAAGTGTCGTGGTTGCCGATAAAAAACAATTAGGCTTGTTAGGTGAATATGCAGCCTGTTATATTGATGTTTATGGCAGTAAACATATTGTATCTGAAACGCTACGACATGCCGGGGCTTCTTCCAACAAGCTAATCGCACAAGTCAATGCGTGGATGCAAGAAATTTCCCCCGGAGTTTCGATTAATACAAAATATGAACCGGTGGCTAATAATGTTATTTTAGACTACCAATTTGAAGTTGGAAATCAACGAACCAATCCTTTTCGTCCTAAAAATGTAGGCTTTGGAATTTCTTACGTTTTGCCCATTGTGTTGGCATTATTAACGGCGGAAGAAGGTAAAATCATTGTCATTGAGAATCCGGAATCCCATATACATCCAAGAGGACAAGCAGAATTAGGCAAACTTATTGCATTGGCGGCAAGCCTTGGCGCTCAATTATTTATAGAAACACACAGTGACCATATTTTAAATGGCATACGAGTAGCCGTAAAAGAAGGTTTGATTGACAAATCGAAAGTGAATGTGATGTATTT
>JAISJX010000168.1 GCA_031261145.1 Tannerella sp. | reverse complement strand
AAAATCGGACTGAGAAACATATTGGCGTTCCCGGCGCGAATCAGGCTGACGTCCATGCCCATGCCCGCCATGATTTCCATGCCGTATTGGAACGAAAAGACAATGCCTTCCTGCGCTGCCCGAATAATATCCGATTGATTGTGAATGTTAAAATTGATGCCGTGAATCGAACAACCGGTTTCTTTGTTTTCTAAAATTCGCTCCGCTCCATTGCCAAAAGGAATGATGGACAAACCTTTGCTTCCAATCGGTGATTGCGAGGCCAAGTTGTTCATATCGTTGTAAGAAATACCTGCGGGCACTACATTCTTCTTTATCCAAGAATTGAGGATACCGGTTCCGTTGATGCACAATAATACGCCCAAACGGGTTTGTTCGGCCGTGTGATTGACGTGAGCAAAGGTGTTTACCCGCGACTTGGGGTCGTAGTTGACTTGTCCTAACACGCCGTAAACCACGCCGGAAGTACCGGCTGTCGATGCGATTTCGCCCGGATTGAATACGTTCAGTGAAAGGGCGTTGTTGGGTTGATCGCCTGCGCGGTAACAAACCGGAGTGCCGACCTTTAAGCCCAATTCAGCGGCAGCGGCGGCGGAAACCAATCCTTGTATTCCGAATGTCGGTTTGATTTCAGGGACAAAATTTTTATCAAAGCCAAAATAATTCAAGACATCATCCGATAATTTATTTTCTTTGAAATCCCAGAAGATACCTTCGGAAAGGCCTTCTACGGTTACGCCAATTTCGTCCGTCAATTTCATGCCGATATAGTCGCCGGGCAACATGAATTTGTCGATTTGTGCATAAATCTGCGGTTCGTTTTCCTTTACCCAAGCGAGTTTGGCTGCGGTGAAATTGCCCGGAGAATTTAACAAATGGGATAAAGCCTTTTCTTTTCCGATGGCTTGAAACGCCTTTTCCCCGTATGGAACCGCGCGGCTGTCACACCAGATAATCGCAGGACGGAGCACTTTTTTGCTTTTGTCCACCAATACCAATCCGTGCATTTGCCAGGAAATACCAATCGCTTTGATGTCTTCCGCGGCCACGCCCGATTGTTTCAACACCGACTCGTTGGCCAACTTGAGATTCGCCCACCAAGATTCGGGATGTTGTTCCGCCCAACCCGGTTTTTCGGCGATAATCTGCATTTCCACTTTCGGGAAAAAGTCTTGTGCGACAATCTTTCCCGACCCTGCGTCCACCAAACAGGCTTTTACGGACGAACTTCCTATGTCATAACCTAATAAATACATAATTTTATCTGTTTTTTTAATGTTTGCCATTTTTGGGTGAAGGGTAAAGGGCGAAAGGCGAAAGATGGGATTTCCGTCCTTTGCCTTTTACCCTTTACCTTTTGCCTGTTTATCATATTCCCATTTTCCATTTATTATAAGTAACCTTGTCAAACTTGTAATACCCTGCCGCCCGGTGCGCCACCTGCGTTTGTTTTTCTTCCAACGGAACGACATAAGCCATGTTTTTCACCTTTTTATAAAAATTCCGCGGGTCGATTTTACGGTTGTAAACCGCCTCATACAACGCATGGAACTGACTGAAAGTGAATTTCTGGGGTAACAATTCAAACATCATCGCCGGGTCATGCTCCACCCACCGCCTGATTTCCAGAAACGAAGCATCCACAATTTGATTATGGTCAAAAGGCATCGCCGGTAATTCATTCAACCTGCACCATTTAGTCGATTTGAATCTGGAAACGTTTTTCAGCTTCTTATCAATCTTACACAGAGACAGATAGGAAACCGTAATCAGCCGGTCGATATTCGGTTGGT
The DNA here is from genome assembly GCA_031261145.1 of Tannerella sp. Next base: position 5,875 of record JAISJX010000168.1, on the reverse strand, counting down.
AAGCCCGGTCCATCCAGTGGATATCGTCCGGATGGCTTGCCCTGTCTGGCGAAGAAAAACAACGGAATTGCCTCATGGTCATCCGTTTAATCCCCGTCAGTTCGTACAGGATACGCAAAGCCGCCATATCCACATCCTCATGGTCATAAATCAGCCCGCCGGGAAGTTTCAGGTTTTTGTTCCCTATTTTTTCCTTGTCAAGCTGCACCAATAAAATGCTAAATTGGTTATTCTCAAATCCAAATACCACACAATCCACCGAAACGTACGTGTGAATAAACTTTGTTCTCATGACATCGCTCATAAAATCCATACAATTCTCTGCAAATGTAAAAATAAAAAAGCATCTAACGCACTTTTAATTATTATTTTTGCGTTAAATATATGAAAAACGAATATTTACTTTATGTATAAAGTACGGTAAGCCCCTTCAACTTTATGTGTAAAATACAGTAAGTACCGGTGTCTTTATGTACTTTTTACATAAAGAAAACGTATAAAAATCAGTTCGCTTGCTAAATAGTTTTCGTCGGTATTTTTTTTGTTAAAAGAGACAATAAGTAAAAAGCGTTTTTGATTTAAGAATCAGAACTTATACCTTGCCGTCACTAAAAATTCCCGGCCACGGATATTTATCCACGATGTATAGTTTTGGAACGAGGAATATTCGGTATAACGATATTGCCGCCGGTCGAACAGGTTGGAGACCCTTGCTTCAAACTGCCATTTGCCCGATTTCCAGAGAAATGTAATATCGGTGAAAAACGCATCGACAGATTTGCTGCTATTCACATCATTGTGGTAGTAATCGGTTGAAAGATTGACTTCTACGGGATACCAATCGTAGGCGAGTTGCAGTTTTCGGACGATATTCCAAAGCGGTGTCAGATGGGTTTCTTCGCCCATTTTTGAGCCGCCATAACGGAGGGTCGCCTGATAATCAGCCTGAAAGCGTCGGAACGGCGTCCAACTGAGTTTTGGCTCAAACTGCATATAATCATGCCGGTACGGCATACGAACGCCTTTGCTCAACTGCTCTGCCTGCGAGCGGCTGAACTGGTATTGAAGGGATGCCTTCATCCCCCAATCATAAAAACCCTTGGACAACGTACCCCGAAGCGTCCATCCGGTGGAATAATTGGATAAATCCCTTGAAATCAACATCATTTGTCCGTTTTCAAAGATTTGTTCATGGATGCAATCCGAGTGGGTGCGGATATGTCCGACAGACAAGGTGGCAAAAAATTCCCGAAGCGTGTTTTTGTACTCACCATAAGCAGAATACGATTGCGTTTGCTTAGTGGGGAAAATGCCGTTTGTCCATATCGTATGGCGATAATCAGTCTGATAAGGCGCTGTGTAAAAGGATTTAATATCGTCATACAGCTCCCGGTAACTTCCTGATAATGAAAAGCGCCATGCGTAATTGATTTTATAATTGAAATAAACGGACGGATTCAACGCCGCACGTGAAACAGTTCCGCCCGAAAAATGCGTCCACACTAACGGCAGGGAAATATTCGCATACCATTTATTTTGTTCTAACTGCCACGAAGGCAACAGGTAAGCATTGTATCCGCTTCGGATATTACCGGTTTGCCCGCTGAAACCGGCGGCGTATTGGTGGCGAACAAATCCTTTTTTCCAATGAACGGAAAGGGAATTGTCCGTATAAAAATGATTGAAGTTGAGTTGCGTTGCTGTTTCATTCACAAGCAGTTGTGCCGGAAGATGATTGTAACGTAAAAGCGAACGCGCTTCAATCGTATAATCGCCCTGGTTCCACAGGTTTTTGAAGTCATTCCGCAGGTTGAGACCGGGCGTTTTTATCTGTTGGACAACCGATTGATTACCTGTAAAAATGGAGCGACTTCTGTCCCAATTGCCTGAGGCGTCGAATTGATTGGTCAGAAACTTGTTTACCGCATTATTTTCAAAGTTCAGGCTAAGATTCGCCTCGTCCGAACGAATTCTGCTATCGCTTTGTTCGGCTATGCTAACCGTATCATCCTGCTGGTAATAAGTCGTTTCGCTGCCTCTTTTCTGCTTTCGTTCGTCATGCGTATATCCGGCGTTGAGGCGAAACCGGGATGTTTCGTTCAATTTATATAAACGATTTAGAGACAATGTATTCATGTCGTTAAAGAGCCAGCGTTCTTTTTTCAGCGGAGCCATGATGGACGGTTGCGACAGAAAGGACGAGGCGGTCGGTTCCTGAAGTCTGCCGTTATTGATTTCCGTCAGCAACAACTGTTCGCCGGTCACGTCCGCCCCTGTATTATTTCCCTTATAGGTATAGACGGATTGGCTTTCTCTACTGAGTTGCAACGCATTGGCCGAACCCGTCCATAGCAGGGGCGAAGCGCCCAGACCGCCGCGAACCGTCACCATCCATTTGGAACGAAATTCAGGTTTAAGTTTCAGATTCAGAGCAATATTTTCAGTCTTTACTTTACGTTGAAGCATACGGATGGGTTGATGGTTTTCCAACAATTGAACCGTCTCTACCGCTTTTGCATCCAGATTGTTAGTTATCTGATTATACTTTCCGCCCGCCACATCCATTCCCTCTACATATAAATCAGTGATATTCTTCCCATTATAAGAAATCTTCCCAACATCGTCCACATCCATTCCGGGCAGTTTTTTTATCACATCCTTGATGGATTCGTCCTGTGACGTCAGAAACTGCGCGACATCATAATTTATCGTATCCTGCTGTCCCCAGATGCGACCGGGGCGGATGACCACTTCTTTCAATGCAAAAGCCTCTTGCTCAAGCTGAATACGAAGTTCCGCCCCGGACAGGGCGCTCTGTTTTACGGTTTTATAGCCCAAAACAGATACGGCTATTTGCAACGAATCTGCTTGATGTAGCTTTGTTATAATCACAAAAGCGCCTTTTTCGTCCGTTAAAGCAAAGTTCACTAATTTATCACTGCCGCCTTGCAGAAGCCGCACCGTAGCCGATTCAACAGGCTGTCCGGTAGCGGCATCCGTCACAACGCCTTTAAATGTGTGCTGTGCCTGAGCGTGATACAGACTAAAAACGGCACATAAAACACCAAACAGAAACCGGAAATTTTTCATTTTTCTTCCAGTTCGATGGGATTGTAGGGCATATCTTTCATTTTTGCAGGACTTCCGTCTGCGTCCATCACCATAATCTTGACATTGGGTGAAGTGGAGGCAACGTATCCCATTGGGTCTTTGGCAAATCGCTCATAGATTTTATTCAGGTTTTTACGCGAAACCGGCTCGTATCTTTCCGCCCCAAATAAAAGAGAGTCGTCCGAATGACTTTGTTCAATTCCCGAACACTCAAATACATAATGATTTCGGTTGTCGGCTGCCCGCAGAATCAATCCCGGCAATCCGTGAAGTTTCCAAGGCCCGTCGCTACGTGGAATTTCGGAAGTGAACCAGGCTTCGTAATCCCTTCCCCTGAAATGACATACGGCTTTTTGGCAGGAATAAGAAAGAATCGTCATCGTATCGGGCAATAATTCCCAGTCAGGACGCTCGTTTTCTTCCTCACAACGGAAACGGGAAGTGGCAATCTGGTCTAAGGTAGTCACTTTTCCGGCAGGATAGTTCTTGTAAATCTTATAGGTTATCAGCCCTTCATTCCTGTCTTGTGGCCCCTGCCTGATCACTCTGCCGCCATTCTTTTTCAATTCTTCCCTGAAAAGCGAATCGGTAATAAACCGCGTATAACTGTAATACATAGAACTTTTAGTTCCAACCTTCAACATCATCGTTTCATCTAAAATCTTCTCGGGATGGAGCGAATCCGGGATAAATTTAATTTGATACTGCGCGATAAACTGCAGATTGTCTATCGGTTCCATTTTCTGTGTCTCATTGGGATCCGTGACGTTTATCGCCATTTGGGCGCTTACGGTTGTTACTTGCAGGAAAAATCCCAACAAACTTGCTAATACGATTTTCTGTTTCATAATGCTACTTTTTTCAATTGTTTTTACACCGCAAAAGTATCTGATTTCAAAATCGTACCACGCATTTTTTATTACTGAAATATTATGCAGCCAATAAAAGATGTCTCTGCCGGGCGGATTACAATCTATTCAGGGGTTGTCTCATAAGCACGCAGATAACGCAGATTAGACAGATTTTCGCAGATAAATAAAAAAGTAATATATACAAAAACGCTTATTATCAGTATTATAATAATCTGCGTTCATCTTTACTATCTGCGTAATCTGCGTGCTAAAATACTTATGAAACAGCCCCTTAAAGCCTTGCTATCTGCAAAAAATTTTACTACTTTATATCCATCTCTCCAATCAAATCACTTGCCCCGGCATACCGGTCAATCACAAAAAGAACATAGCGAATATCGACGATGATACTTCGCTGATAATCGGAAAGATACTGAATATCACCACCTACGCCTTCCCAGTTACGATCAAAGTTAATACCGATCAGTTCGCCGTTACCGTTCATCACCGGACTGCCGGAATTGCCGCCGGTCGTGTGGGTGGTAGCCGAAAAACAAACAGGTATCTTACCGTTTGACAGGCTATACCGCCCACCATCTTTCTTCGCATACAACTCTTTCAGACGCGGGGGAACGACAAACTCCCAGTTCGTTGGGTCTTCTTTCTCCATCACACCGTCCAATGTCGTTTGATGGGTGTAAGTCACAGCGTCTTTCGGGGAATACCCTTTCACTTTTCCATAAGTCAGCCGCATGGAAAGGTTGGCGTCTGGGAAATGAATCAGGTCTTGTTCCATCTCCAGCAAACCCTTGACATAACTCCGGTGGGCAATGGCATATCCGGCGTCAAATGCCGTGAGCGCCTCATCCAATTTCACTTTCTCTTCCTGTACCGACTTGGCAAAAAGAATCATCGGGTCTTGTTCCAAAGCCTTGGCCGAAGGCGATTTAATAAATCTGGTAAAGTTCCGGTTACTGCCGAAAACAGACGTTTCAAAAAGTGCGTCCACAAAACGATTGGCATCCCCTTTATACTGTTTTCGTATAACGGCAAAATAATCAGGTTGTTTCTCCGCCGGAATCCATTGCATATATTCGGACAATAAGATTTTAGCGATTTTCCGGTCGGTTTCCGGCGAATAATTCTGGTTGGCGAAACCGTGATAAACGTTTTCCAATGCACGCAATTGCTTTTCCCGTTCGGCTTTATCCTTTCCTTTCAATGCATCGATAACCGGTTGAAACGCTGTCGGTACACCGGCAAATTCAATCCCCCGGCTAATCGCTTCGTCCAACACCCAACTACGACGGCGCAGGTCGGCGCGTTCAGTCACCATCTGTTCCATCGCCTCTATCGCCTGCACATATTCCGTCCGCTGATTCTGTTTCGCCCATGCGTACAGACGCTCTTGTCGCGCTTTCTTGGAAGGCTCAAACTGTTGACGTTCAATTGCCCAGTTTGAACCGATAGCATTCTTATACGCATTGGTTGATGAAGCGTATTTCCCCGCATACTGAATGCGGATAGCCGGGTCGTTTAACATCTCCTTGAGCATCGCTTTCTGGCGCAGTTCACGGAAATGAATGCGCACGGCATTGTCAATATCCCTTCGTTCAGCCACTTCCCACGAAGTATAATATTGGTTGGTACGTCCCGGAAAACCGATAATCATGGCAAAATCATTTTCTTCCACTCCTTTCAACGAGATGGAAAACCAGCGTTTGGGGTGAAACGGCACGTTCGTTTCCGCATAAGCGGAAGGTTTGCCGTCGGCATCGGCATAAATACGGAACATCGAAAAATCGCCCGTATGACGAGGCCACATCCAATTGTCCGTATCCGCGCCAAACTTCCCAATCGAAGACGGCGGCGCCCCCACAAAACGGACATCGGAATATATTTTCTTCGTAAAC
>JAISJX010000165.1 GCA_031261145.1 Tannerella sp. | reverse complement strand
GTCCCGTTTGGAAAAAAAAGATACTACACCGCCCTCGTAAAAGAAGTGCACGAACGTGTGCCTGAAACCCCTTACGCGCTCAAAGAAATCTTTGCCGTTTTGGATACGACGCCGGTCATGTTTCCCCGTCAGATGCTCTTTTGGGATTGGATTTCATCGTATTATCTCTGTAAGTTAGGCGATGTTTACAAAGCGGCCGTTCCCGCAGGTTTGAAGTTGGAGAGCGAGACGGTTGTTTCCTATTGTGAAGATTTTGAGGCGACGGCGCCTCTTCCGGCGAGGGAACAATCCGTATTGGATGCTTTCTCAAAAAGAGACAGCCTGACGGTTGCCGAATTAGAGAAAACAACCGGTATCCGAAACCTGATACCTGTCCTGAACACCTTGGTCATGCAAGGCGCAGTGACTGTTAGCGAAAAAATGAAACAGGGCTTTGTTCCCAAAACCGAAACCTGTATCCGGTTAGCGCCCGGTTATAGCCGGGAAGAAGATTTGCAGCCCGTTTTTGCTCAATTGAAACGAGCCAAACAGCAGGAACATATTTTGCTACATTATATAGATGTCGCCCAACCGTTTCATCCGGACATATCCATAGAAATATCCAAAAAGAAATTACTGAAAGAGAGTGAAGCCGGCGTTTCTGCTTTGGACGCTCTGGTTAAACGCGGCATATTGGTTTGTTATGAGAAAGAAATCAGTCGTTTACGCACTCAGACGACCGGTTTGCAACCCCTCAGTGAACTGACCGAAGTGCAGCAAACAGCCTACCGGGAGATACAAACCGTTTTTGAGACCAAAGCCGTTTGCCTGTTGCACGGCGTTCCGTCCAGCGGCAAAACGGAAATCTATCTGCGTCTGATTTCCGATACGTTGCAGCAAGGACGGCATGTACTGTATCTGCTTCCCGAAATAGCTATCACTACGCAGATTACGGAACGGTTGGCCGTCGTGTTCGGTGATAAATTAGCAGTCTATCATTCCGGTTTTTCCGATGCCGAACGGGTTGAGGTCTGGAACAAACTCCTGCACTCGAAAGAGCCGATGGTCGTAGTTGGCGTCCGTTCTTCCTTGTTCCTGCCTTATCCTGATTTAGGATTAGTCATTGTGGACGAGGAACAGGAACCCTCTTATAAACAGCAAGACCCTGCGCCCCGTTATCATGCTCGTAATGCGGCTATTATGCTGGCGCATATCTATGGCGGCAAGACGTTGTCCGGTTCCGCCACGCCTTCATTGGATTCATTTTACAACGCCAAAACCGGGAAGTACGGACTTGTTTCATTGAAAACACGCCATGGCGAAAGTCTGACTCCCCAAATCCATTTGGTGGATGTAAAGGAGTTGAGGCACAAGAAGATAATGAAAGAGACTTTGTTTTCCCCTCTACTGAAAGAGAAAATTGGAGAGGCATTGGCGCAGGACGAACAGGTAATCCTGTTTCAGAACCGGCGCGGATTTGCCCCGATGCTTGAATGTAAATCATGCGGGAAGACGCTTCACTGCATCAATTGTGATGTAAGCCTGACCTATCATAAGCAATTGCATCAGATGGTGTGCCATTATTGCGGTTATTCGGTTCCGGCGCCCTCCCAATGTCCTTCGTGCAATGGGAAAGAGTTGAAACTGATAGGCTTCGGTACGGAAAAAGTCGAAGAAGAAATAGCCGCGCTTTTCCCCGGCGTCAAAGCGGAACGCCTTGATTTGGACGCCGCTCGTACGCGGAGGGCTTATGAACACATCCTGTCGGACTTTGAGCAGAAGAAAACCCGTATTTTAATTGGAACGCAGATGGTAGCCAAAGGGCTGGATTTCGAGCAGGTTAGTGTCGTTGGCGTCCTGAATGCCGATGGTTTGATGAATTTTCCTGATTTCCGGGCGCATGAACGCGCCTTTCAGTTGATGATGCAGGTCAGCGGTCGCGCCGGCCGGCGGCATAAGCAAGGGACGGTTGTCATACAAACCACTCAGCCGGAGCATCCCCTGTTGCAAATGGTGCAGTCGTTCGATTACGAAGGAATGGCGTACGCCCAGTTAAGCGAACGGAAAATGTTCCGCTACCCGCCCTATTTCAGGCTGATAACAATGGTTTTACGCAGCCGGGACGAACTTGTATTGGAACGCTTTTCCGCACAGTATGCAGATTTGTTGCGTAAGGCTTTGTCCGAACGTGTCATAGGCCCATTTTCTCCCCCGGTAAACCGTGTTCAGACCCTGCATGTACGGAAGATTGTATTAAAATTGGAATTATCGCTTCCGGTCGGTTCCGTCCGCGGAGTATTGGATAAAGTATATCACACTATGCAGTCCGTCTCCGGTTTTAAACAAGTCTGGTTGCATTACGATGTGGATTAGGGAAAAAGAGAAAATTTAAAATAGAAAAAGACGGCCCCACCACAACGCCTTTTTAAACAACTTAATTATCCGCCCCTTGCAGGCTGAATTAAATAAACATAATGTAAAACAAAAACATTGCAAACATATAACTGTTATTCGATTTTCCTAAATCTTTAACATTGTTTTTTTAACCTCAAACCCCCAACACCACCGACGCGCTTATATTCAGCTTCCGGCAGATAGTTCTTGCTATCGGTAATGTCGGCTCGCTTTTCCCCGTCAGATATTCGCTCATCCGCGACGGGCTGACACCTATCAGTTCCGACAGGCCGGTTTGGTTTACATTCATTTCGTACATGCGAAGTTTTAGGGTTTCTATCAAATCCGGCTCTTTTACAGGATAATACGCTTCCTCATAATCCGCTACCAAATCGGACAGCAAATCCAATTCAATAAAATCTCTGTCATCGGACGGAGTATCATTCCCAACAACTTTCAATAATTCTTCTATCCGTGCACATGCCGCACGATACTGTTTTTCCGTTTGAATACTTGTCATACCTTTACTTGTTTATATGATGGAACAGTCTTTTATTTTGTCATACTCTTTATGAGTCCCGATAAACCGGATATACACTTTTTTGGAAGCAAAAATGACAATTGCAACTAACCGGTAATCATTTCCTTTTATATTGAATACAAAACGATTATTTCCTACTCTGTCGGTGCTGTTGAACGTCTGCTTTATATCGGCAAAACAATTCCATGCACTCTCTTTCGTCTTCTTATACCAATCCCTGAGCGCTACATCCGCATCCGGGTTTTTCATTGCGTATGTTTGTATAACTCTAAATGTTACAATTCTCATTCATCCCCATTTGACGACAAAGATACAATTTGATTTCCAAGAAACAAAATATTTTTTTTGTTTTTGTAAGCCCT
>JAISJX010000089.1 GCA_031261145.1 Tannerella sp. | reverse complement strand
TTATCAACATAATTTCCTACCTGCCAACAAATATTGCCTCTATCCGAAAGTGTTCTTACAAGTTCACAAATTATTTCTTCTTGTGATTCCAGATATTTTTCTATACTTGTCTTTGTTTCATAAGATTTTCCGACATTGTACGGCGGCGAGGTCAAAACAAGGTCAAATTTATCATCTTCTGTTTTTTTAAGAACAGACAAACAATCTGCATTTTTTATTTCAAAATGCATATCAGGACTAACATAGTCAAACAAAGGTTCTTTTACTTTCATGTTTCTATTCAAATTATTTGCAAAGATACTTTTTTATCCGATACCAAAAGTCAGTATTGGGGAAAAAATTGTTGCTACGGTTACTTTGGTTGAATATCCGTACATGCTCTTGCTTACATGCAAACAATCGTCGCTTACAATGAAAAAGCCGCCTGTGTTTTCATTATAATTGACATTTGCACTGACACATTGGCCGCTTACATTCTCAATTCTCAATTAGTATCGCCGCCCTGTATTGGGTTTCCGGGCCGACGGGACAGAGGGAGAAATAGCCGGAAGTGATTTTTTTACCGGTGATTTGCAGGGGATAGGCTTCGGTCATTTGGCGGTGGGAGGTACAGGCGGTGTTGGGAGCGGGGTCGCAGGCGATGATAAACCGGCCTTGGGCGGCGGGGTGAACCAGCCTGCTACTTAGCTGGATGGCTACTAATCCCATCGTATAACGCAGGTTTATCTCGATCATGGGATGAACGGATAAACGACCGTTTGCCTGGCGGTATATCAGCATATCTACGCCCAGATACCCGCGGTAAAGAGCGCCGAGCGTTTCGGAGAGGACGGTGGCGACGGCTTCCTGTATCTCTGTGAGTTGCTGTTCGGGGATATACCTGGTTACGTGCGTCTTTAAAACTTCCTGAGTCCCTAACCGGTTTCCGCTGAATGCGCCTTTCGGTAGTGTATCGAACACGGATAATCCTCTGAAACAGACATGAGTATCTCCGTCGGATTCAAATTCCATCGCAAAATCGCAAACTTTATCTAAGGCGGGTTCAATGCTGAGGACGCCTTGTTTTTTGATAGCCCCTTCTATCCAACGAATCGCTTGTTTATCCGGAGGTTTACCGGGTATCAGGTAAATCCCCCTTCCCGAACAGGAATAAGGCGTTTTCAGCATATAGGGGGGCGAATGGGTTGAAATATACCGGAAGACCTCATCAGCCTGCGTACAGAAAAGAGGCGGGAGCAGATCGGACGGTTCGCGGAGAAGCGTTTGCAGGCTGGTCAGGCATCCGGCGGCCGTTTGTCTGCCGGTCAGTTGCGCATAGACCTCCTTCCAGCGGGGCGTGACGATGGGTGCGCGTGGCTGGAGCGATTCAAATAGATGAAGGCTCTGTGGCGAAAGTCCCCAGGGAGTTGCTACAGCGGGGGGAAACAGGATACTCCGGTTGAGTTCTCCGGGCGCGACGGGAATCACTCCGGGATAAATCCCTGCCGGAAGGGACGAAAGGAAACGGGATGCGGCATCCCGTTCGTTCACAAGCGCATAATCGCCTTCGTCCCCGTACCATAAAGGCAGGAGCGCCAAATCCTCTCTGATTTTGCGTACGGATGCCGGAGGGGTATAATGAATCCCTCCGGATAAAATATCGGCCTCGTGTCCGGGATTGAAAAAATGAATTTTCTTATTCGAGGTTTTCATCAATAGCATCGATCTTTTTCACGATCAACGCCATTTCGTCTTTCAGCCGTTCGATTTTATTCTCCATTTCTTTCAACAATTTGTTACCTCCTTTGGAAGATATGTTGAAGAACCCGACATTGTTTTCGTAGGTTTGCAATTCATTTTTCATTCGCTCGTAGGTGCGCATCAGCCTGTCCCGTTCGTTGTGTAACTTTCCACGGTCATGTCCGCTGTTCGACATCTCGGTCAGCGAGGAGCGGAATTGTTGCATCCGGCGATCATCCATTGCTACGTTCAGCCGGTCATATTGCTTGTCCACGGCTTCGCGAAACGCTTTGAAAAGGCCGTCTTTCTCTTTGAAAGGAACATGCCCGACGGTATTCCATTCGGCAATCAGTAACTTCAAGGCGGTCAGCGCCTCGCTGTGCGACAACTTTTCGTCGATATGTTTGATCTTATCGATCAGTAACCGTTTGGTTTCCAGATTGGCTGTTTCTCCAACTTTTTGAGAGGAGAACGTTTTGTTCTTCTGGTCAAAGAAATAATCGCAGGAGGAGATGAACTGTTTCCAGATGGAGTCGGAATGTTTGCGGGCAACAGGCCCGATTTTCTTCCATTCGTTCTGGAGGTCGATCATCGCTTTGGTCGCCTCTTTCCAGTCGGTACGGTTTTTGAGCGCTTCGGCTTTTTCGATTAATTCCCGTTTGATTTGGAGGTTTTTCCCCAATTCTTTTTTGATGGATTTGTAATATTCGCCCTTCTTGAAGAAATAGTTGTCACATGCGGTACGGAAGCGTTCAAATATCTTGGAGTTCTGCTTTTTGGTGGCAAAACCGATGGATGACCATTTCTTTTGTATATTGATGACTTCCTGCGTCATTTTTTCCCATTCTTTGAGCGTTTTCAACGATGTATAGTCGATGGCTTCAATGATTTCGCAGATAGCGACTTTTTCTTTCAGGTTTTCTTCTTCGTTGGCTTTCAGCGTCTCGAAGTGCGCCTGATGTTTTTTATTGATAACGCTTGAGGCTTCTTTGAAACGCGCCCACAGTTCTTCCCTGTTTTCCCGCGCCACAGGGCCTATCTCACGCCACTGCTGGAACAGTTTCTGCAACTGGTGATAAGCGGAAATGGCATCCGGTTCGTCAGCTAATTTTTCAACGGATTCACAAAGATTCGATTTCAACTCCAGGTTCTTCCGGAAATCATAATCGCGGAACTGGTTATTAATCTTGACCAAGTCGTAAAACAGTTCGCTTTGAATTTGATAATTGCGCCAAAGTTCTTTGGCGTATATCTGCGGAACCGGATCA
>JAISJX010000076.1 GCA_031261145.1 Tannerella sp. | reverse complement strand
ATATTGTTGAACTCCGTACGGAGTTCCATATTCTTTGTATCTTATTGTATTCTATTGATATATAACTCCTAACGGAGTAATAAATTTTTGCAACATTATTCTAAACTACCGCCTTATTATTATTTAGCTGTTAACTACATTATTCCGTACTTTGCAAAGGCATCGACCGTCGTCATTCCTTCCTGTATGGCTTTCAATACTTTCTTTTCGCCCCATGCTTTTTCCAGCGCCAATTCCATCACTTCGTCCTGAATTTCCTGCGGAATCACCACCACGCCGTCTCTGTCACCATAAATAATATCTCCGGGATTGATTATCACACCTTCTATTTCGATGGGTATGCGAAAATCAATCACTTTGCCGCGCGGCCCCTGGTCTTGTGCATAACTGCCCCGGCTGAAAGTGGGAAAATTAAGTCTTAACACTTCGTTGGTATCCCTTGAATAACCGTTCAAGACAGCGCCCGCCGCTTTCAGTTTCTGCGCCCGCGTCGTCATTAAACCACCCCAAAGGGCGTAACGCAAAGAGGAGCCGGTACAAATATATACTTCGTTTTCTCTCAAATCATCCAACGCCTCGAACATCATGCCGAAAGGCTTATTGATAGGAGGATTGGCCGATACCTCCAGTTTCTCGCAAAAAACATCTGCTTCCAGTACGGGCATTGCCTTTCCGAAAACAATCATTTTCGGGTCTAACGGCATAATCGTTGCCGGTAAAAACTGATGAAAACGCCCCATCTTATCTAACACATCGCCGACAAGAGCGGTAAACAGCTCTGTTTGCGCCAGCGTCTTCATCTCGTCAAAATTCTTGTAATACTCCATTTTTTTTATTTTGATAATTTACTATCGCACAGTCAATGTCGCGAACGGTAAATGCTTCTTTGGCAATGATTACCAGTTCATTCCTGTTTTTTGTGACACATGTTTCGGAAACAGACCCTGAGAGCGTATAGTTAAACAGATTCCAACCATTTACGGTTTGCAGATAGCCTTTAGCCCTTACCACAGAGGAGCGTTCCTCGAAAAATGCAGTCAGTTTCTTCAAATCAATAAAACAGTCCGTATCCAACAGGAACGTTGTTTCCTCATAGTCTTTCGCTTTCGCATACCTAAAAACAGAAACGGTTCCCGCCTGTGTTTTTTCAGACTCTGCCTGGTCGGGATACAGGACTGCAATCGACAGTTGATGCCCGGGCCGGTACAGTTCCTTTCCGGGAAAGGCCGTCTTAAATTGTTCGATTTGTTGTATTCGTTCTGCTTCTTCCAATAAATCGCATTTGCTGAAAATAATGCGTTTCGCCATTCGTATCTGCGACTGGTAAATCCAGTTTTTCTCTATACGCGGATTTTTCGTACACGTGATGTCCACTATGCAAATAACAGGCATCAGCCGGAGCGCCGGAGCGCTTTCAACGATTTCCGATACCATTCCGGCTCCGCCAAGTCCGCTGGGTTCGATAAGTATCCGGTCGTAACATCCTGCTTTGATAATCTTTTCCAGATTCTCTTTGAGATATATCCGGGCTGAGCAACAAATGCACCCCCCGACGATATCGAATACCGAACCTTCGACGGAGTTTTCACGGAGAATGGAACCGTCGATGGGTATTTTTCCGAACTCATTGACGATGATTGCCCACCGTTCGTCCGGTTGTTTCATTCCAAGGAGCCGGATAATAGCCGTGGTCTTGCCTGCACCCAAAAAACCCGAAATAATATTGACCGGTATCATCAGCGGATTTCAAAAACGATAGTGTTGTATTCAGGTAACTGTGCAGGCCGTTGGATAATCACTTCATCATTATTCTGTGTCCATTGAATTTTTTCTTTGCTGCCTAACAAACTGATTGATGATATTTTCCGGCCGGTAGTCGTCTTTAAGCCCAACGAGGAAATATGAATATCTCCCTGAGGTTTTTCCATACAGAAGGCGTAAATTGTTTTGCCTTTGGCGGTAAAACGCAGGTCGCCTTGCGTGTATGCGCGAACATCTTTAATTCCGTGGAACTGTCCTTTTTCCTGCGCTCCCGTGACCGACAGCCCTTCGCCATACACTTTCCATGGCCGGGTGCCGAAAATAGCGGATTCATTGTCCTGCATCCAACCGGCTATTTCTTCCAGGATACGGATTTGCGCCTCGTCGATGTCGCCTTCGGGCGTTTGCACTACGTCTAACAAGAGGTTGCCGTTTTTGCTGACAATGTCGATAAGCATCTGAATCACCTGTTTGGCGGTTCTATACGTCATGCCTTCGCGGTAAATCCAGTCGCCCAGATTGGTGTCGGTTTGCCAGGGGTGCTCGCTGATACCTTCGGCTACGCCCAGTTCGTAGTCGCGTACCCAGCGGCTGTTGGATTCTTCCTTACAGGTGTAAACGACGCCTTTCGCCTTTTTTTGTTTGGCGTCCTGATTGTAGTAATGGGCTATCAGCGTCCGGCCTACATCGCCAAACGGCAATCCGCAGTCGGAATACAATAAATCGGGATGGTAATTGTCCACCAACTCCCGGATACGGTCGTACCAGTCGCGTTGCCGCTTCGGGTCGTTGGTGAGCCAGCCGGTATCGCCGGGTTTGGACGGTTCGTGGTATAAATCCCAGTATGCAGGATTGGCGCCATCGTAGGGCACACCGGCCTTCAGGCCCAACTGGTCGGCTCCATGGGCTACCTGAAACCAGTTGTAGCTTGCGCCAAGGTGCTCGGTTACACCAAAAAACAAACCTTCATTTTTCGCGGCGTCTTGCCAGCCGCCGACGACGTCCTTTTCAGGTCCCATGTTGACGGCGTTCCATTTATGGAGTTTCGAGTCCCAAAGGAAGAAATTGTCGTGATGGGTGGCTATGGTGACAAAATATTTGGCGCCGGCGCGTTTGAAGAGTTTCATCTGTTCTTCGGGGTTCCACTTTTCGGCTTTCCACAAGGGGATAAGGTCTTTGAAACCAAACTCGGAAGGGTGTCCATAGTGTTCCAGATGATACTTGTATTGCCCGCTGGATTTGCGGTATTCTTCCTTTTCGCAATCGTAGGAATCGTGTATATAAAGCTGTTTGGAATACCAGTCGCCCTGGCGGGGAACCGCCATCGGCCCCCAGACCGACCAGATGCCGAACTTGGCATCCCGGAACCATTCGGGGCATTGGTATTGTTTCAACGATTCGTCGGTGGGTTTGTATTTCCCATCGCACATCGGCAGATTCTCTGTCTGCGCAAAAGCCGGTAATGCCATGCTTACCGCAATCAATAAGGTTGTTAATCTGTTCATTTCTTTATTCCTGCATTTAATTTTACAAACTGATAGTATCATACTCTCTGTTGAGCATGCAAATTTACTGTTTTAATTATTAATAAACGGATTTATATTAGCAAAATATAGTATTATATTCATTGTTTTTAGCATCGCGAAGCCAATATCGCTAATTTTCTTCGCGATTCAAAATATCTTTAGCCATTTCCCGTTTGATATGTATATTTTTAGTAATTTTGCGACGAAGTAAACGGTCGTAT
>JAISJX010000063.1 GCA_031261145.1 Tannerella sp. | reverse complement strand
ATATCAACGAATCGTTCGTCACATCCATTTTTTGAATGATGTGGCAGACTTGGTAAACCTCTTCCATACGTAATTCTTCTTCTTGATTGCAGTAGTATGGAAGACTTTGTATCTCCTGATTATGATGGAGTTGACTGATACTATTTCTGTCGGTATTGATAAACAGATTCCCGATGGGTATCATATAGACCGTTTCGACTAATATCATACCCAATACAATTGCAGTAAATACGTTCCCCACACGAATCCCATTTCTTCCGAAAAGCGAGAAAAACAGATAAAAACTCAATCCCCAACTCAACAAAGCTGATAAGATTAATACAAAGATAGATAGCTGCCCTTTCGTATAAAACAGGAAGTACAGGATAACCGGGGCGGCAAGAAACAGGATGGCAATAAGCATCGCGTTGATTCTGAAAATAATCTTCTCAGATTTTACTGCGAAACCTTTCATACTATACAAAATATATATGCAGATAAGAATCGCTCCTGGAACCAGAATAGGTAAAAGGTATCTGGTTTTTTTTTCGGGCATCAGCGATAACAACACCAGCGATGTCACTAACCATATAAGGGCGAACTGGTATTCATTCCTCCATTCCCGTTTTTTATAAACATAAAAACAAACAATGGAAGTAACTAAGAATAAAGCCCATGCGCCTGCTTCAGCCGGGAACTGCCAATAGTAATACCACGGACGCACATTGTGATTGAGCCACGACGCAGATTCTTTTTGGGCGACGTCTATCGAATCCGGTTGAAAAAGCGTTACATAGACAGGCCACCAGCACGAAATAACGAGACAAATCCCTGTCATCACAATCAACGGCCACACCTTTTGCTTTACGGAAGGTCTGTAAACAATCAGATAACCAATCAGAAACGGTAATAATAACGCAAAGAACGAAACAGGACCTTTACTCAGAAAAGATAATCCCATCAGAATCCCTGCCCCAATAAAATACTTCCACTGAACATCATCCTTCTCAAACGCCCCTACGAGTAACCAGATGGCGCCCAGCATAAAACAGTGGCAATAAATGTCCCACGTTGCTGTTCTGCCCATCATGACAATATTAAAGCACGTCGCAAATATAAGAGCAGACAGAAAAGCGGCTTTTTTATGCCGGGTAAACCGGACGACCAGAAGATATAGGAAAAACACCATCAAGGTTGCCGCTAAACCGGCGGCATATCGTTGTACGACTAAGTTTCGAGGGGCCATTTTTTCAATTCCTGCGGCTATCCATGTGGGCAGGGGTGGTTTTTCGAGCCGAAGCTCTCCATTTAGCGTGGGGATGAGATAGTTGCCCGTTTGAACCATTTCCTGCGCCGTGGCCAAGTTGCGAGCTTCCATCAAATCGGCAGGAATAACTTGATTATTGACGAAAAAAGCGAAGAAACAGACTATCGCAATCAACAGAATATAAATCAATTGATTGCTATCACTTGCATGTCCCGAATAACTATTTGTCCTATACATTATTCCCTGTTTTTTCTACATTATCAATCGCTATGGCATAGTTTATATACCGTTTTTTCATCCAACGGTAGGCAAAACAATCCACAAATGGGCCGGTTAGCCGGTTCCAAAAGTGAAACTTAGATTTTCCGGCAGTTCGTTCAAAGTGCCTCACCGGAATTTGCTTTACTTTGCCGCCCTGCAACTGAATCAAAGCAGGCAGAAAACGGTGCATTCCCTTGAACATGGGAATACGTTTAGCATATTCTTTTCGCATGATTTTCAGCGGACAACCCGTATCTTCTACTCCGTCGTGCGTCATCATACGACGGAAACCGTTGGCGATTTTGGACGATATCCGTTTACCGATTTTATCCTTCCGTCCGGCACGGATACCCATAACCAATTCATATTCATCCCTGTATGGGAGAAGACACTCGAAATCGGCTGGCGTTGTTTGCAAGTCGGCATCAATATATCCGATCAATGCAGATTGGGCAACGTCAAATCCAGCTTTGATAGCGGCGCTCAGTCCGTTATTTCGCGTGAAACAGATGAAAAAGAACGCCTTATTCCGTTTGCAAATTTCTATTATTAAATTTTTGCTATTATCTTTCGAACCGTCATCCACAAATAAGATGCAGGTTTTCACAGACGATTGAGTTACGTATGAAACTAACTCTTTTTCAAGTTTATAAATGTTCTCCTCCTCGTTATAAATGGGGACGATTACACAGAAATCATATTCTTCAGTTCTATTCATGTTCTCAATTTCTATAAGTTCAACGTAAAGGCGTTGAATAGAGATACATATTAGTATTTTAAAGCATTGGATGAACGATTTTTCAGGTTCATCCAATGCTATTGGCTGACAAAGGTACAAGAAAAATTTATATTTGAATGATAAATTCTCAAAAGAATTTGTTCCGTTCTCTTGCTTGCATTCAGGTCATAGTTTCGGGAGTTCCCATGGCGCCCGATATTCTTTGACGAGGTATTTATCGGCCTCCGCATCATGGAATGATTTACCGTCCCATGTAAGTTTTTTACCAGTGCGATAGGCAACATTTCCTAATTGGGAAAATTTGGCAATATGCGCACCGATTTCAATACTGGCATTGGTGTTGCGGTTGCGTGTCTTGATACAATCCAAATGATTCTTTACATGCAAGTTAAGTCCTCCACCACCATATCCTTTCTGTAGCGCTACGGCTTCCATACGCGCTTTGCCGTTTACCTTTTCGGGGATGACTTCCCAACCGCCGCGGTCAAGAACCAACGTCCCGTTTTCACCCACAAAACCCAAGCCATGGTTCCGGCCATACGCTCCATCGTCAATTCCAATGGCATGATCCCACATGACAGTAAAATCGTCGAAGGTATAGATGGTTTGCAGTAAATCAGGCGTTTCGCAGGCATCGTCGGGATAGCCGAACTTTCCGCCGGAGGCCATAATGGAGTTGGGCGCTGTGACATTCATCCCGAACAGGGCGTAATCCAACAAGTGGACACCCCAATCGGTCATCAGTCCGCCGGCATAATCCCAGAACCAACGGAAGGTAAAATGGAAACGGTTCCGGTTGAACGGACGTTTTGGCGCCGGGCCTAACCACTGGTCATAATCAACGCCTGCCGGAACAGATTCATCCGGTTTGACGGGAATAGACGGACACCAGCCCTGATACGAGAAGACGCGAACAGTGCGTATTTTTCCCAACTTTCCGCTATGTACAAATGCCACAGCATCTTGCCAGTGCGGATCACTTCGTTGCCATTGTCCGACCTGCACGACGCGGTTATACTTTTCGGCAGCGCGCACCATGATGTTACATTCTTCGATACTGTTTCCCAGCGGTTTTTCACAAAAGACATCCTTTCCCGCTTCGCAGGCATTGACCAATTGCAAACAGTGCCAATGGTC
>JAISJX010000056.1 GCA_031261145.1 Tannerella sp. | reverse complement strand
TACGACTTGGGATTAGTGAAATAATTGCTATATTTGCACAAAATAATAATAAACACAAAATAATAATAATATGAAAACAGGTTTTAGAATCGCCTATTTTGCGATAAGTTTTTTAATTTTTACATTATTCATTTTTTTACTGTCCGGATGCACTGAAAGGCAAATCACGCTAAGTAATGCTGCCGGTGTGGAATACCGGTTGCAGAAGAATGCCGACGGTTGGGCGTTGGGAACGCTTTCTTATAACGGGAAACCTATTGAATCGCCTCTCAATGAAGGCGTTTTCTTTCTCAAAAATTCAAAAGACCAAAGCATTCGTCAAGTTGCAGCAAGCAAAGCGAAACGTATTGACAATCGAACCGTTGAACTTTCCGGTCAAACAGAAGTTGATGGCGTTATCTTCACGTTTCAAATGAAAGTAGCGCTTGATGAGAATCTGCCGGTCGTTAGCTTTACCCCAGCATGGAAGGTCGATAAAGATTTACCGGATTGGGAAGTCGGCTTTACCTATCATGGGAATAACTTCGCCAACGATTGGCGGGTACAATTTTATCCCTTTGCGGGAAACAGCGAGGAAGTTAGCGCCAAGCCTTTGCGTTATTGCGGCGTTCCGGGAGCATTGATTTACAAGCCCGACCTTTCCACCGTTGTTTTGTTTACCATCGACAGCCGGTCGGATTATCTGAATCCGACAACCTGGACGGGCAATACGGGATTCGCTTTCAGTAACGGAAAAGAGGCTCCGGCCTTTTACGCCGGTAGTGGCGGAAAATTAACCGCCGGAATAGATTATGAATTGCCGCTTCAACTGATTCTAAACGATTCCGGCACGTTCACGTCGAGTATCACGAACATTATGCAAACGTGGATGAAAGTCAGCGATTACAAAGTCGATACCTCGCTGAATGTAAGAACGCCGCAGGAAGCGTTTGACATTATTGTACAGTCTCGTCCCCAAGCGGATTACTGGATGCCGGGGATGGGTTATGAACATCATCGCGGTACGCCGTTCATTTATGTAGCGAACAACTACATCGCTTATGCTGAATACAAACTATATACCATAACCGGTGAAAAAGTTTTTCGTGACAGGGCTTTCACGCAACTTGATTTTTTACTCAAAGGTCAGCAGCCGAACGGAGCATTTCATACGTCCTATTATTTCAAACCGCAAAAACGCAATTACGATGGGCCTAACATGAAACATCATGTCCCTGCTCCACCAGAAGTGGCCGACGGATTTTGCAGTTGGTGCTGGGGACATAACGGATACAAAGTTGACATCAATGCGTATGCAAGCCGCTTCGTACTCCAAACCTGGCAATTACTGAAAGAACATGAAGGAATAGACCGGAAAGATTGGTATGATGCAGCAATCAAATCGCTTGACTGGATATTGGCTCAGCAAAATGAAGACGGCGGATTTCCGCAATGTGTCGATATTAGGAACGGCGAAAAATCAATGTCCGTTGTTTCGGCACGGACGATGGTGGCTTTACCGCATATTGCCAAAATAACGGGTGACGAAAAATATCTCAAAAAGGCATTGGAAGCGGAAAAATTCTTGCGCGAAAAAGTAGAAAATCGTTTTTGGTTTACCGGAATGCACCCTGACCTTCCGCCGGAAGATTACGAACAGGACAGCTTCTGGGCGATTGTTGAATATTGGCTTGATAAGCATGAGCGAACCGGCGAACAGGAAGCCTTGGAACATGCGGTTGCCAATACTTATCTTGCACTCTTGAGCTGGTGCCCGAAGCAATTGAGTTGGGTGAAGAATCCGACGCAAGGCACTTCTTCGGAACAGCAACACTACGGCCAATATTCCGTGTATTCCTATGGCAATCGTAAGTTGCAATGCCTCGATCGCTTATCCAAAAATACGAACGACCCCTTGTTTTCGCAACTCTTTAAACGAACCATACAAAATCAATTTTATACCCAGATTACAGAAGGCAAATATAAGGGTTCCATGTATGAGGCCATCAGCGACCCCTGGCTTGAGAGAGGGCATGGATTTGATTATATGAATTCTCCTTATACCAGCGAATTAGTTATGGATCTTGTACTTCAGTTAGTTGAAATGGATTTGGTGAAAGGAAAATAAAAGTAAACAAATAATTAAAAGAAAATGTTATGAACAAGCGAATTATTATTTCAGTTATCGTGCTGCTGGTTTTATCCTTATCTACAGGTAAAATACACAGCCAAAGTAAAGGTGCCGGTAAAGGTACATGGACTAAATATGAACAGAACCCTGTACTGGGCGGTGGTGATTTAGGTACCATTTTTGATATCTCTGTACTCAAGGAGGAAGGCGTTTATAAGATGTACTGTTCGTGGCGGCCGAAGAAAAGTTTGGCTTTATCGACCAGTACGGACGGAAAAAACTGGTCCACCCCTCAAATTATATTGGGACCTAACGATGCCAATGAGTGGGAGAAAGACCTGAACCGCCCGGTAGTGATACTGAAGGATAAAGTGTATCATCTATGGTACACCGGTCAGGCGAATGGAAAGTCGTGGATAGGCTATGCTACCGGCACGGATGGCGTCAATTTCACGCGCCGCAGTAATGCCCCCGTCTTATCGGCGGAGGAAGATTGGGAAAAAGTTGCCGTGATGTGTCCCCATGTTATTTGGGACGGGAAAGAGAAACTCTTTAAAATGTGGTATTCGGGTGGCGAACAACACGAACCGGATGCCATAGGTTATGCCACCAGCCCGGATGGATTGAAATGGACTAAGCGGAAAGAGCCTGTTTTCGTAGCCGACCCTGCCAAGAGTTGGGAACAGTATAAAGTTACGGCTTGCCAGGTAATCAAGCGAAAATCCGATTATTTAATGTTTTACATCGGATTTCATACTATTGATTTTGCACAAATAGGGATGGCGCGTTCAAAGAATGGAATTGACCAATGGGAGCGTTATGCAGGCAATCCGATTATCTCGCCTACGCCCGGTGAATGGGATGCAAGCGCATGTTATAAGCCGTATGCCATTCAAGAAAAAGACCATTGGAAACTTTGGTACAATGGTCGTCATGGAGGCGAACAAATCGGCTTGGCTATTTAT